>JAFLBG010000005.1 GCA_017303975.1 Bacteroidota bacterium | reverse complement strand
GCCTAAACTAGTTGCCTATGCAAAAAAGGTTTTGTTTGTAGGCGATCAAAAGGGGTATCAACGATTTAACGGCAATACACTTTCCAATTATGTTTCATTAAACACCACCAAGCAACATGTATTTATGGGTGAGTACGCCTTAAGTGGGGCCGCGTTAGCTGATGAAGAACAAGCCGAAGATGGAAATAGTATAGTGTATAAAACAAATTTAGAAGAAATGGCCGCTACTCTAGTTGTATATCCTAATCCGTCTATTGATAATATTAGTATAAAAATTACACTAAGTGAGAGTGAAGCAGCTGTAGCTACTATATACAACTACAGCGGTATAGTAGTAAAAACAATTTCATTAACGGAGAACGAAACAAAAGTAGAAATCGCGGAACTACCAGCAGGAATGTATTTTGTAGAAGTTGTAGGAAACAATTTTAAAGAAATAAGAAAAATAATAAAACAGTAGGCCTTGTATATGATAGGTTAAGTAAGTTGGAGGGGTTGGAAAATTAAAATCTTCTAATCCTTCCAACCTTATAAACTATAGACAATATAGCGCGCAAACCAAAAGAACCAATAAATTGATAAAAACATGAAAACAAATATGCATAAATCCTTACTTCGAGTAAGTATAAGCGCAGCTTTACTTTGCGGAATACTTGCTAACACTAACGCCATCGCTGCATCGAACAATAATGATTTGCCAAGTACTCAACTCTTAAATGATCGAAGTACACAAGCAACTTACTTTATTGAAAACAAAGGTCAGATAAAGCAAACAGACGGACAACCTGCACCTTATGTAAAGTATCTGCTACAAAGCGGGAATGTTAATTTGTATTTATTGGAAGAAGGCGGTATAGCATACCAGTTTAATCAATTGCATTACCCCGAAGGATACAAAGAGTTGATGGCAGATCGTATGGCTAAGTCCGAAGAGCTAGAAAAAATGGATAGTATGCAAAACGATATTCGTCTTGAAACCTATCGCATGGACATGAAGTTGATAGGCGCCAATCCGAATGCGAAAATTACTACCCAAGGCAAAAGTGCCGATTATATGCAGTATTACACGCACAATGCTTTATTTGTGCACTATTACAAAAAAATCACTTATCACCAAGTTTATCCCGGTATAGATTGGGTGGTATATATAACAGCCAATGGCGGCTTGAAATACGATTTTGTAGTGCAACCGGGAGCAGCCCCTAATCGAATAAAAATGGAATTTACCCACCAAGAAGAATTATATGTAGACAGAAGCGGTAATCTGATACAGGGCAACCTTATGGGCAAGCTTACCGACCACGCACCGGTAAGCCTCCAAGAAGGTAAACCAATAGCTACCAAATTTAAATTAACGGGAAACGTAGTGAGTTTTGAGTTAGGCAGCTACAACCCTCAGCAGGAAATGGTAATAGACCCTGCTTTGCTTTGGGCAACTTATTATGGAGGCACTTATAGTGAACAAAATAGCACCTGCGCAGTAGATGGTAGTGGAAATGTTTATTTGTCGGGGACAACTTATTCTAATAGCAGCATAGCCTCAGGAGGGCATCAAAATACTTTTGGGGGCGCTTTGTGGGATAGTGATGCATATTTGGTAAAGTTTAATAGTGGCGGTGTTCGACAATGGGCTACCTACTATGGAGGTAGCAATGATGATATTGGCTTTTCCTGCACAGCAGATGGTAATGGAAATGTTTATTTGTCGGGGTGGACTATTTCAAGTAACAATATTGCCTCTGGAGGACATCAGAATACCTATGCTGGAGCGTTTTTGGTAAAGTTTACTAGTGGCGGAGTTCGACAATGGGCTACTTACTATGGCGGAGGTAGTGGGAGTAGGGGATTATCTTGTGTAACAGATGGCATTGGTAATGTATATTTAGTAGGTAATGTTTCTTCAACTTCAAGTAACAACATAGCATCAGGCGGGCATCAGAATACATATGGGGGCGGAAGTAACGATGCTTTCTTGGTAAAGTTTAATAGTGCTGGAGTTCGCCAATGGGCTACCTTCTATGGGGGCAATAAAGATGAATACAATTGCACTTGCGCAGTAGATGGTAGTGGAAATGTTTATTTATCGGGGACAACAGAATCAACTACCAACATAGCCTCTGGCGGACATCAGAATACATCTGCTGGATATCCATATACAGATGCCTTTTTGGTTAAGTTTAACAGCGGTGGGGTTCGCCAATGGGCTACCTACTTAGGAGGTAGTAATTCTGAAGAAGGCTATTCTTGTGCAGTGAGTGTAAATGGAGATGTCTATTTGTCAGGAAAGACTCAATCACTCGATAGCATTTCTTTTAACGGACATCAAAACCTTCCTTCAGGTGGTGCTGATGCTTTTTTAGTAAAATTCAATAGCGGTGGTATTCGCCAATGGGCTACCTACTATGGAGGAATTGGTTGGGATGAAGGATTTTCTTGCACAACGGATGGCATTGGAAATGTCTATTTAGCAGGTACTACCTCTTCAACTTTCAATATAGCCTTAGGTGGGTATCAGAATACCTATGGGGGCGGTATGTGGGCTAGAAATGCATTTTTGGTAAAGTTCAACAGTGGCGGAGTTCGCCAATGGGCTACCTACTATGGAGGTAGTGATTATGACAAAGGCTATTCCTGCGCAGCAGATGGTAACGGAAATGTTTATTTGGCGGGTGTTGCAACATCAACCAACCTAGCCTCAGGCGGACATCAGAATACCAATGCTGGCAGTGTACAAGTGGATGGAGGGGATGCATTTTTGGCAAAATTTCAGGGTAGTACTGGGGTGGGAATAGAAGAGATAAACAAAACAAGTTTTATTGTTTTTCCAAATCCTACTATGGGTCAGTTTACACTTCAAACAACTAAAAGTGGGGTGTTTGAATTACTAGATTTAATGGGTAAGGTTATTAGAACATTTACAATAACTACTAGTTCGTTTGTTATAAATGAAAAGTTACCTGCCGGCATTTATTTTATGCGAGAACAGGATAGTGGTAATGCAGTAAAACTTGTGTTGGAGTAAATCAATAATAAAGTGTTAGAAAAAACTCTTAAAGATTGATTAGAAGTAACTGCAAGTTTTTTGAACTGCTTGAGGAATGTGCTTTGTAGAGATGGTTGGAAACAATACGTAGGAAATAAAGAAAATAATAAAGCAATAGTAGTTAGTATAAAGTATTAAGTACAAAGAAAGAATATGGAATGTTAAAAAGAGAAAAGTCAATTAGTTGGTTAGTTTCTTATTGACTAGGAGTCTTCTCGACTTAAATAACAACCAATAAGCACAGAACCCTATTTTGGAGAGAATAAAAAATTGGAGCACCCTAGAATAATGGAAAGTAATATATTACCATACCGTTTTTTTTTCGCATTCCCAGATGCGATGGGAATTAAATCCATTCCTTATTTCGAAATTCTTTACTTTATAGCCAGTAGTAATTATGCTACCATACACCTTAAGAATGGCAATACTATTCTCCTCTCAAAACCCCTTTCCTGGATTGAAGAGCGCCTACCAGCCAAAATATTTCTTCGTATTCACCAATCGTATCTTATTAATTTAAATTATCTGAACGAGTATAACCGATTGGAAAGAATGGTAAAAATAGTAAATGGTATGCAAATACCTGTTTCTGTTAGACAAACAAGCGTACTTAGAAAAGCCCTCCTTACTCCCGAGTTTGTCTAGATACTTAGCCATCGATTACGAATAATCACTGCTTGGCTACGAATAATAAATGGCGTATTAGAAAGTAACCCGTTAAAACTATACTTGCCAAAATATTACTATTTAGGCTAACCCCCTTGCCTTTATCAAAAGGGAATAACAATTATTTTACGTATGAAAAAAAAATTAAATCTTCAGGAAATTAAAGTGGAAAGTTTTGTAACTGATTTATCAGTAAATGAAAAAAAAACCATTTATGGTGCCGATACAACTCCAATTTTGGCAACTTTAGCTGAAGTTGGAGTAGGATGTCTGGTAGGAATAGTTAGTAATCTTGGAGGGTGTACTATTACCGCAACAATTATATTACCAACAAATTCTGATGAGGTTACAAAAATCATGACGGAATGTGGAGTGGGCTGTGGCAATATGACCAACCAATGTTCCCAAGATTGCATATCTAATGGCCACGCAGAATGTTCAAAGTTTCCGGGTCTTTGCTAATTACCCATTGATAGCAACTTTAAAAAGATTTACATTAGTATCTATATTTTTTTGTATGTCTATTTGTGGTCAAATGCTATTGTGGTATAAAATGTTAATTGTAACTAATACGATACTACTGCTGCACAAACAAATTTTCATATTTCATTTAATTAGCTGCTCTTGAAAAGTTTTCTAGTGCAGGTTTGTGTGGGTTTGGCATACGAGATCGAGATAGCTCAAAAGTAGAAGACAATTGTGGTGTTCCAAATATGAGCGCTATAGCTTGTAATTATAGTGATTTGTGCATGCAACACTAGCGTTGTTACTAAAAAATAAGTATTTAGGGGTGCAAAAGCATCCCTAAATACTTTACTAACGCTAAGATACTAACCTAACCAAATAGTACTTAACAATTAAAAATTAAATCTGATGCTGGCACAAAGCAAAGTTTTACAACCGATTCTAAGGCACACACTGCTTGATTTTGTGTATTGCAATTGGTTCTAGAGTTTCCGCCACATTGAATTTTAGCAGACGCACAATTAGCAGGAATTTGTGTTACGCAGGTAAAAGATGCTTGACAATTATTGGCTGTATAATTATAACAGGCATTTGCATTTTGTTGTGTGTACGCACACGTGTTTATTAGCTTAGTGTCCGCACCCATTGCACCTAGAATAGTTTGCTGCTCTTTGGGCTCTAAGTTTGTAATAAAGCTTGTAATTTGAATTTCACTTAAAACGAGTTTTTTCTTTTCCATAAACTATTTTTAGCAAAATTAGTTTTGCAGAAATGTAAAGTCAATTACGTTTTCTGTTTTATTGAATAGCTCTATTATTTGAAATTTGGGATTTCGCAGAATATAAGTTGTTGATTCTTTGAAAATTAACCACCCATGGTTTGGGCAATAAACATTACTAGGATCAAGTATAAATTCAAAATGAGATACCAATTTCTATCAATATTCCCGAAAGAGTACGATCAATATTTAGTTTAGAAATAAGAATTAATTATTCGTAAGTTGTTGTAAAACAAATTAATATGATTCGTATGTGTTTTTAGAAAGTTAAAATTTAGAAATAATTTTCTGGATTTAGATTGATATTGGGGGTACTATTACACCTGTATATGAATCAATTCTATAAAGTGAAAATAAGTATTGGTAGGCGAATTGTATTTTCTGTTTTAGTTATTTTTTATAGCATTCAATTTGGATATGCACAGTTATTATCTTCATTACAACTGTCTTCCGATTCTCTTTATGGATTTGATGTACAACAAACGCTCGACTATTTGCATAGAAACAATATTCCTAAACACGAGCATGCAGAATACATTCAAACAGCAAAGAGCAGATATAAATTTAGTTTTTCTCCACATCAAGTAACGCCTGAGCTTAATTCTTTGAGCACTGTAAAAAAGAATGTAGGTTATTCCCCTTCGCAAAAGTATAGTCAAACTATTCCCACGCTTCAATCTTCATCTTGCGTAAACATGGATTTTGAAACCGGCAATTTTACTGGTTGGACGCAGAAGTACGGAGATCATCCCAATGGTGTACCTGTTGGAACTAATACAATTAACGCATATAATAATCCTTGTACTTCTTTTGCGTGGCCTACATGTCCGCAGGCGGGTACTGCAAGTCCCGTAGGAGCGCCTCTGCATAATATAGTTTCCGGAGGTTTTGATCCAACATTGGGAGGAACGTTGTTACCGCAGGTTGCACCGGGGGGTAATTTTTCGGTAGTGCTTGGAGATTATAGCAGAGGAGGTGGGTATGCTGCACAGTTGGAGCAAACTTTTTTTGTTACCTCTAGTAATTCTAATTTCACATATCAATACGCGGCAGTAGTGCATGGAAAACTCGGCTATCATACACATTCCGATCAAGCTTTTTTTAGAGTTGATGTTTACGATGCCAACAACCAACCCATTACGTGTGCACACAGCTTTATAAATCCGGATAGTGTAAGTGGATTTAATTTTTTTCAATGGGGTACTAATACAAATCCAGCACACTATTCTGTTTACTGGAAACCATGGACAACAGTAAACGTAGATTTAAGTAATTATCAAAATCAAAATGTAACTATTCGGTTTACTACATCAGATTGCGCACCGGGCGGGCATTTTGCGTATGCTTATATTGATGCAAGTTGCAACAGTACACAACCTTTAACAGATACACTTTGTGTGGGGGCTACAAAAACAATTTATGCACCGCAGGACCCTACGTTTAATTATAGTTGGGCGCCAAGCGGTGAAACAACATCCAGTATAAATATAAACACAGCCGGAACTTATACGGTAACAATTACTCCGCAACAAGGATGTCCTATGGTGCGAGATTTTAATGTCCCATTTCATGCAATGCCGCTGGCTAGCTATAATTTAACTCAGGCAATTTGTAGCGATTCGGTTACTTTGTTCGATGCTTCTACTATTAGCAGCGGCAACATAAATAAATGGAAATGGTTGTTGGGCAATGCAACACATGATTCTCTGTTGACTCAAAATACAGGTTTTACATTTGCTGCACCAGGCGTTTATACTGCATCGCTACAGGTTACGTCCGATAAGCAATGTAAAGACGACACCACTTTTGTTATTACCATTGCTGAGAAGCCTGTAGCTAATTTTACTTGCGATTCGGTTTGTTTTGGAAACAATACTTCTTTTCTTAATTTGACTTCATCAGTTACTGTTGGAAATATCACTAATTGGAATTGGTCTTTTGGCGATGTAGCTTCAGGTGCCGCAAACAACTCTTTCCTTCAAGACCCAACACATTTGTATTCTGGTTCAGGTTTTTTTAACACCCAGTTGTATGTAGAAACGGATTTGGGTTGCAAAGATTCAATCACTAAACAGGTTGTAATAAATGATGTGCCTATAGTCGATTTTCTTACGAGCAATATATGCTTTGGCTCAGCAGCAAATTTTGCAAATTTAACTACTGTTAATTCTTCGGGAAGTACTATGTATTCTTGGGATTTTGGCGATAATTCCAACTTTGACACAAGCACTCACACAACCCACACCTATGCCGCTGCAACTGATTATACAGTAACACTTGTTGCTGCAACAATAGAAGGTTGTGCCGACAGTGTGCGCAAAACAATTTCTTTGCACGCCAATCCGGTGGCAGGTTTTATTGGTATAGATACTGCTGCATGCGGTATTGTTTGTGCTACATTGAACGATACAAGTTTTATAACCAATGGCTCAATTGCTCAATGGATTTGGTCTTTCAGCGATGGAAGTGTGGATACTATTCAGCAGGTAAATAAATGTTTTACCACACCGGGTTTATATTCGGCAAGTTTAACGGTTGTGAGTGATAAAAATTGTTCTGCTACGGTGGTTAAGAATAATATAGTTGAAGTGTATCCCTTACCTATTGCAGACTATACGACTAGTGCGGAAACAACTACCACGCTCGACCCAATGATTATCTTTATGAATCATTCAATTGGTGGGCAAAACTATATTTGGTATTTTGGAGACGGAGATTCGCTTCAAAAAAATTTAATAAGCGATTTGATTGAGCATACCTATCAAGATACAGGAGTATACGCTACACAATTAATTGTAATAACTGAAAAAGGTTGTAGGGATACGGCCGCAAAAACGTTGAAAGTGAATCCGGATTTTGTGGTATATATTCCTAATGCCTTTACACCCAATTCAAACGGGGTTAACGATTTTTTTAAACCCATTGCTACAGGCGCTAAAGAAATGAAGTTTTATATTTATGACCGATGGGGTTTGTTGTTATTTAACACCAATAGTATTGATGGGTCATGGGATGGAACGTACAATGGCAGAACTGTTCCGCAAGATGTGTATATATGTAGAACTGTTGTAGTAGATATATTTGACAAAAAGCATGTTTATAATACCAGTGTAACGCTTCTTAGGTAGGATTTACAACTTGCTGAATAGACGATATAGGTTTTCATACACTTCCGTTTCTATTTCTGTTTTGGCTGTACTTAGTTTGTGTTTGTATTTTTCTAATAAAAATTTCTTGTTGTGTGTGTAAGTCTTACTTGCTAAATGACCAATTGATGTTGCCAGTAAATTGTAGTCTATGTATTTAGATATGTAGTCTTTTAACTGTTTCTTTTTTAGTAGAGTGTATGCTTTTTTAAATTGTGTATCTACTAAAAGTAATTTACAAATTGTGTATAAAATAAGATTTTCTCTTGAGGGTGTTTTTCGTATTTCTTTTTTCTTCAGGGTTTGTTTCAATCCTTTAATAATATGTTGGTAGTTTTTAATAGGAGTATTCGGGAATGATTCTATAAGTATGTTTGCTCGTTGAACAAACAAGTCATAATACAACTCTGTTCTGTTTTGCGTGAATAAAAATTGTCTGTATTTTTCGGTGTATTCCCATGCTTCTGTAGTTTTTTTATTTTTTAAAAGAAACGTAATCATATTTACATGGTCTGCAACCCTTATTTGACCTTGCATATAGGAAGTGTTTGTATCTGCGAGTTTAAACTTCTTCTCTATATAAAGTAACGCTCTTTTAAAATCGTTTATATATCTGTAGTGTTGAATTAAAAGATTTATGTTTCTAATTTCCAAATCGGTTTTGTAGTTTCCCATATACTCAATCATAGGAACATCAGGGTATTCAAGGTAAATAGATGTGTATGTATTTAAGTTTCTTGCATATGCTAGTTTGCTTTTTGAAAAACTTTTGTTGCATTTCCATAAAACACTATAATAATTGTATATGTATTTAAAACGTATAAATTTTTTATTTGCCAGATATATTGTTTTTAATCGCTTTAGTTCTCTATATATTTCTTTTTTATAGGAGTTAATGGAAATGCTGAATTCTTGAAGCGTTATTATAATTTGTTGAGTAGTGTGTAGGTCGGCTACTAATTTTGATGCCGTTGTGTATTCACTAATTGCAACCGGTTTCCCGAGTCTAAATTGATAAAACAGTATTTTGGGCAGCAGTTCGAAAATATTATTTTCCCAACATTTTTTTTCTAATTTGTTTAGTCGTTTTAGTTTAAGCTCTTTATTGTTTTCTGATTCCAAGAAAATTTCGTTTAGCTCTTTTTCTTGTTCAGTAAGAATGAATTCTTTTTTGGGAGTTAGATTCTCTTCTTCACAAAATTCGATAAATCGTTTTCGTAGTTTATAGAATCTGTTTTCTGCTATTTTATATTCTAATCCATTTTTTAGTTCGTCTGCATAAACGTATTCTATTGTTTTGTTGGTGCTAAAGCTATTCGAATCTGTTTGTTGTAAGTATTGCAGTAATCGTTGTTTTAAAGGCGATTTTTTCGCATCGCGAGCTAGTTTCAGTTTTTGTTGGTCTGACAGGTTGTTGTAAAAAACAATTATGTTCATATATGTAATATTATGACGTCATAAATATAGTCATATAAATATTGATTATTATGTAAATTATAAATATAGTGGTTGTATATAGTTGTGTTATTTGGTCTTTATTGTTTGGGTGTGCTTCTTATTGCCATTAATTTAGCTTCACCAAAAAGGTTAGAGGTGTGCTGTTGATATTTTTTGTGGTTAGAAGTTTCTGCAGCACACCCAATTTTTTTTACAACTTACTTAACCAGCAAAACATTACAACTTAAAAACACATGAAAGCAAAACTAAAAATTGCAGCCTCATTAGCTCTAGCAGCAATGAGCTACACAACAATTAATGCACAAGCAACTGTAAAATGGAAGCAACAACTTAATGGCGTTACTCTTCATGAAACGGATGAGAATGCAGTTTGGACTAAGAGTAGATTAGATACGTTAGGAAAGCAACTGTACTATGCTTCGAGTCTTGCTTCTGAAACGTATGATTTTGACCCAACTCCACTCAAGGTAAATGTAAAGGGAAAGAATATTTATCAAAATGTTTATGATGAGGAGTTTGGAGAGGTAGTTGCAGCTAATTTTGTTGGGCTTCAAGCTATTTCAGCTTACAATACAATAAATGGAAAATTGAGTTGGGTAAATACATTAGATGTATTATCTACAAGTAATAATTCATTTGCAAATATACAGGCAATAAATGAAGTAGGGAAGTCAGCAGGTTTATATGTAGCATTGGAATATAGAGGCAAGATTAAGTATAAGTCGAAAGTTTTCACTTCTGTTTCTTCGGGTGCTGTACATTCGAATACCGACATGCTTTTTATGCGACTAGGAAAAGATGGTTCTTTTATGAGCAGTGCATCTGTAGTTCCTGTTGGTGCAACCGCGTTTCATAGTCCGGGCTTAAGTATTGCTAAAATTGTAAATACGACAAACGGAGGATTAATTGCATTAATGGAATATAACGGAGAAACTGCAAAGAGTTTTAAAATAGTATCGGCAAATACATCTAAAGTTATATCGATGAATAGCGAAGATCAACTTGTAGTGGAGTTTGATGGCAACCTGAAATATGTTAATCACAATATAGTTCAGGCTAATGGAAATTATATTTATGTATCAGATATAAAATCAGATGCATCTAAAAATTTGTTAATGGCTGTTAATATCAGAAAAACTGGTAACCAGAATATTGACTTAGATGGTGGTGCAGCGGTTAATCTACTTGGAGCTTCTATTCAAGTAGATTCAACAGCAGATTTTTTGATAAAGTTTCAGCCTAATTTGAAGAGTACTACATTTAAGAAACAAGTAGATGTTGGACTTTGCTCTGTATTACTAGATAAACAAAGCAATATCTACTTGGTAAATACATTGGGAAATACGTTTGCTAATCAGTATAAAATAACAAACGGAATTACATTTAAGCAAAAGAAGGATACCATAAGTGTAATTCTTGTTAAGTATGATAAATCAGGGAACTATCAAGCACACTATTTAAGCCATAAGCGCGGAGAGACGGATGGTATGGACACTAAATATTTTATGGATAACAACAACAATATTTTTTATAGCTATACTATGAACGATATAAATTCTTCTTTAGGATACAGAATATTTATGTCCAAAATAAAAACAAAGAATGGCTTTGCTGAGATTTGGAAGAATGCAATTGTTGGAAACTCTTCAAGTTATGGAGCAGCAGGTTCTTCAATATTTGCACATAACTCAGAGGTGTTTGTTGGTGCACTGTTATCGCCATCGGCCATTGATTATAAAATATTAGTATCTAATCCTCTGCAAAAAATTAAAGCTACAGGGGCTAATTCTAACAGTTGTATTATAAAGTATGCGCTTAGCGGAGCCGCATTATCTCCGGAAGAAAAAGCAGAAGGGAGTAATATAAATGTGTATAAAGCAGAAGTAAGCACATCTACAGCATTGGAAGTTTTGGTATATCCAAACCCTGCAACGGAAGAAGTAACAATAAAACTAACTAATGCAGAAAACGCAACTGCAACAATTTACAATTACAATAGTGTAGCAGTAAAAAAAGTTGCTTTAACAGAAGTTGAAACAAAATTAAATATTTCTGAACTGCCTGCAGGAATGTACTTTGTAGAGGTTTTGTCAAATGAAACTAAAGAGATCAAAAAAATGATTAAGAATTAGTTAAAAAGTTAATTAGTCGGTTAGTCTGTTAGTTAACAAAGCTAACGGACTAACCGACTAGTAGACTTCTCGACTAAAAGGCAACTTTCTAAACCTTCAAGCGTTACAACTGTTCAAATAAGGGCTCTCGATACGATGCAAAAATTTTAATGGAGGTTAGAGTTTTAAAGCATTGTGTTGGGAGCCTTTTCAATTAGAGCAAACCATTGTTTTTGTATGCTGTGGCGCAGATGCCATGTAGCCATTTATAATCTTCAAAGACTAAACTGTTTTCTTGCTTATACATTTCTTTTTCCACTTTGATAATATAATCGGAAAGTAGTTTAAATTTACCTTCGCTCATAAGCTTATAAATAGAGGCATGCAAATCCCACTTAGCGAAACTATTAATATAATGCTTGCAATCCGGATTTGACAAATACGTATAGGCCTGCTTATATTTTTTAGAAAGTAAAAGCATCTTGCAATAAACATAATACGTGAGTAAGTATTGATTGGATAGCTTACTCTCTTTTGTAGTTTTATACCAGTAATCAAAATCATGAAGCACACTTTGTATATTTCTGGCAGGCATTTTTGGATAAGAGTCTAATAAAATTTGAGCTTTTGAAAAAGCAACCTTTATTTTTAAAAAATTCAGATCAACTTCTTTTGCAAATTGAGCATATTGCTCCGCAATTCTCCAAGCTTCTATATGTTTTTGTAGCCTTGTTTTTATAAGTATTAACAACGAGTAATCCGGAGCTTTGAAATAAAATGATTTGTACTTTTCATTTGTTTTTAATAGATACATTTTTTTTCTAGCAACATCTCTGCTTGCACAACATCCGAAATGTCCCAATAATAGTGCGATTCTACGCTTAAGAATAATAAATCTAAATACTCTTTATTGTTTTTAACATCTTCAAACAATGGCACTAATGGATATTCAGAGTGAATTTGTTTAATAGTTTGTATATGCTTATTAACTTTGTTTTTGGCATTGGAAACTGTAATATTTAATTTAAATCGAGAAGCGGCATAATTATAAATGAGCTTAAAGCGGATATTGCTTTTATGTTTCTGTGTTAAGTATTTGAGCTTTGCTAAATAATCATTTGCTGCATTTTTGCCATATTTATTGTAAAAACTCCCTCCTAAAATGCTTGCTTCTTTTGCGTCAAGAAAATCGGCATATAAACGTTTAACTCGCTCCTGTTTTTTCAATTCAGTGGCATCAATGTTGATGCTTAACTCTCTTTTTTTATGAAGAATGGTTTCATACAATAAAAACTGCTTTTCAATTATAAAATTATTTTCGAAAAATTGTTCTAGTTTCTTTAGTTGATCTTGAATAGCAGTCCACTTCTTATCATATAGTGTTGTGTGTTTTAAATTGTATAAAAATAGATCCGCATTCTGAACTACCGAATCTGGAGTATCTATAGAATTGATAGTTTGCTCTATTCTTGCTTTCAGTTTAAAAAAATTATTCTCTGCTATTTTAAACCCCTTTAAAGCAATTTCTTCGGTATATACGTTATTGATTATATCCTTATTCAAAAGCGTGTTCTTGCTTTTTATGATTAAATGCAAAATAGCTAAGCTTTTAGGAGAGTTTACAAAAAGCCGTTCTAGTTGCCTTAATTGCCCCTCGGATAATTTTTTTATTTGTTGGTATAATGTCATTTTGCAACTTATATGATGTCATATTACGAAGTGTAATATACTGAAATTCAATACAAAAAGCAACAGTAGGTTGTAAAAATCTCTTCCCTGCCAACGTCAATGGTATTTCCCCGTACATCTAAAGATATATTTGCAGCAATAAAACTAAACCATAAGGAGACAACATGAAAACAAAAACAAAAATCATAGCATCATTAGCCCTAACAGCAATGAGCTATACAACCATTAATGCACAGGCCACTGTTAAATGGAGGACTAATATGCAAGAATCTCCGTTTAGCTATTTTGATCCTTCTTCAGATGAAGTTACCACAGGCTTTACGAATGGAGTATTGGATACATTAAGTAATCAGCTATATCGTTTTAGCCACCTAGATGAGATGGAACAACCCCAAACAATTGATTATAATCCGGGGGTAGCAAAAGCAATTAAAAAAGGGATTGTAATTGCCTCATACAACGCTGCAAACGGAGCCTATGTATGGGCAAATGAATTAAAATTAATATCATCAAGTGGCTTTGTGTACTTAGACCAGGTAATTCCAATTGGCAATCAAAAGGGGTTGTATGCTGTAGGCCGATTCATTGGTAAAATGACATACGGTACATCTACGTTCAATTCTAAAAATACGGCACCAACTCCTGAGCAAGAGTCTGTGGCAAACGATATTTTTATCTTCAAAATTGAGGGAACAGGAAAACTATTAAAGGCTGCGTTTATTAAACCAACCACCGCTACCCCTGGAAACTATAGTTATGTTGCCGGTTTGGGTGTTGATGTAAACGGATCTCCTGTTGTAGCTTTTAACAATGAAACGTACAGTAGTTCTACTCAATCATATGATTTAAATCCTGGAGTTGTAAGCCAAAACGTACAATTTAAAGAAGGTGATGTTGCAATTGTAAAACTCGATGCAAATTTAAATTATATCTCACATAACAAAATTGAGGGCAATGGCAATACTGTTGTTGTAAGAAATCTAGTTATGGATGCCGGTAAAAACGTTGTAATCAATGCTATTTACCACAAAGGTAATACTGCTGCAAAAGCAGATTTGGATGCTAAACAAGCAGGTGTTCAATCAATAACAATTCCTACAGGCAATACAGAGCCATATAATACTGTATTACTTAAATATCAACCCAACTTGCAATTAGCGTGGAGCAAAATGTTTAATGTAGGTTTTGAATGCAATACGTTGGTTGATAAATTAGGGAACATCTATTTAGGCGGCTTGTTGGGATCGTACGAGAGCACACTAAAAATCACTTTCGCCCCCAATGCACAAGTAATAGCTAGCAGTACCAAAGCCACTATATTCTTAGCTAAATTCGATAAAATGGGTAACAGTAAATCCTTATTTACCGATCTAAGACCATCTATATCCTCAGCAAATGGAAATGATTTCTATATTGATTCAAAGAACAATATATATTTCGCAGGAAACGATGTAAAAGATTTATACATCATTAAACTTAGAAGTAATCCCCAAACACACGCTTTTACACAAGTGTGGAAAAATAGAATAAAAGCCACTTCGGCTGCAGTTGGGTATGTGGCAGCACCATTAATTATAGCACATAAAAATAATGTATATGTAACCGGCATTTACACAATAGGAACATTTAAATATTTAGTGAATGCACCTACATCTACTTTTAAGGTAACTAAAAATTATAGTGATGTTACGCTATGCTATAGCTTATCTGGTAGTGCATTATCGCCAGAAGAACAAGCAGATGAAAACTACAGCAACAAATACAAAACAGTTTCATCTGAAGTATCTTCCTTAGGGGTAGCAGTATATCCTAACCCTGCAACAGAAGACCTTACTGTAAAAACTACACTAACAGAAAGTGCAGTAATTACTATCTATAACTACAATGGTATAGCAGTAAGAACAATTGCTGTAACAGAAGCCGAAACAAAACTAAACATCTCTGAACTACCTGCAGGAATGTACTTTGTAGAGGTTATCTCAAATGAAACTAAAGAGATCAAAAAATTAATTAAGAATTAGTTAAAAAGTCATTTGGTCGGTTAGTCTGTGGGTCAGGTAAAAAAACTAAAGAACTAACCGACTAGTAGACTTCTCGACTTCTCGACAAAAAATAAACTTTCTAAACCTTCAAACTTTACAACTTTAAACTTAAAGAAACATGAAAACAAAAACTGCACTTATTTACATTGCACTACTATTTATGGGTTTAAACATAAATCATTTACGAGCACAAATTAAACAAAGCTCTGTACTGGTTTATAACATTGATTATGCAAGTAAACCTGTTGTACACACCGCTGTTCTAACATCAGTAAAACCCATTATTATTAATTGGAGTACTCAAAATGAATACAATGACAAAGGTGTTTACGTTGTTTCCGAAAAAGCACAAAAGGAAGCATTAAACCACACTTTTGAATTGCCTTTTCCTCAAAGCGGAGATGTAAATTGTTATGATTTTTTACCTGGATACATGGTTAGCAAAAATATATACACGCTCATAAAAGCAGGCTCAGAGGCTGATATCAGAGAGGGCTGCAACATGCTAACGGACAAATTAAAGCCAACAGGAAATATAAAAACTTCTATTAAAATTGCTGGTAAGGCGAAAGATGTGCCTGTAATTACTTGTACTTACAATACTTTTGGCGATGAGCTATGGATACTAGATAATCCTGACTTTCCTGTAGTTGTAAAAGTAAAAGGAATGAAGAAGTGGGATTTAACAGAAATTAAGTAGTCTTTTTATAATTCAATAAAAACCTTCGATGGAATTTTTTTCTATGCCACTGTGGTTAGGGTTTGGATAAATTCTGTCGAAGGCAATTTTATATACATTTATGAATTAGGTAAAATAGCCAAATGATTGTATGAAATATAATAATTGAATCATTAATAAAGCGCTTGTAAGATTCTGTAAGTCAATACATATATAATTCAATATGGTCGTTAGAAAATTAAATTATCGCCTATTTAACTTCGACAGATGATTCAATTGGGTATACATTTGTACACAAAAACAATACAGTATGTTTAATACAAGTGGCTATAAAAAATCTGTTACACTGTCAGTTTTATTTTTTCTATTAATACAATTTTCTTCATTCTCTCAATCGAATTTGGCGTATAGTTATGTATTGCCTATAGTGGTTACGAATCCCAATGCAACGGCAATATCAAATGTTCAACTATCTTTTGATATGCAAACTAATGTATTGGTTGCTTCCAATAAAATGAGTCAGACTGCAAATGATATATTATTTCAACACAAATGTCAAGACTTGTTTTTTTGGATGGAAGATTCTTCGTTTAATAATCTTAGAACCACTTTTTGGATTAAGATACCTTCTTTAGATCCCGGGGTAGATACAGTATATATGTACTACGGTAATCCTAATGCACCCGCTATCAATCCCTATTTTAGTGGGGACAATGTGTTTGTATTTTTCGATGATTTCAACGCACCTACCATAAATACTGCTAAGTGGCCAATTCAAATAGCCAATAATGGTGGCGAAGTTTTTTATACTACCCCATTGGCTTCTACTTCCGGACACTATACATTTACGGCAAATACAACAAGCAACCCAAATGATGACGCAGGATTGTTTCGTCCGATGCCACTGGGAAATTATGAGGCAGGTACTAAAATGTTTTTAACTAATCATCCTTATACAGGCGGTGGTTCTAACTTTCCGGATAGCGACCCATTGATTGGCTGGGTAAATACTATAGGAAATAAAGTTATTGCTGCTAATAAGTGTGATGATGAATTTCCCTCTGATAAGGTTTGGACAAATTTGGGTGGTGGGACAGGAACAACCACACAATACAATAGCAGTTTGGATATGCGCAATGCTTGGAACTATACACGGATAGCTACCTACCAGAATAATGCTGTAGCAAAGCGCTTTCAATATATGCCTTTCTACAGCAATAGCAGTGTTGGCTCTTACACTTCGGCATCGCAATTATTTAATACAGAAACTGGTACTACGGTTGGATTCTTTTTGGGTTCCCAAGCATACCAAGGCTTACAAATATATTTCGACTTCGTATTTATCAGAAATACGTTTGCGATAGAGCCAACACTTGCACTGAATGTTGAAAGACCAAATATGATGTGTGCGCTTACAACATCGCACAACTCGCCTGTTTGTGCGGGACAAACATTAAACTTCTCTATTTCTTATGCATGCAATCCCGGTTTTGTTACTACACATACTGTTACAAACAATCTTGGAGTAGATGTTACAACCAACTTAAATCAAATCAGTGTGCCTACTGTAGGGTCTGCTAATTCCGGTGTTTATACCATTTCTGATTTTGTAAATGGGTGTTTACATCAATCTATGGCAACAATTGTAGTAAATGATTTGCCAACAGTATCCGCCTCTTCCGGTGCGGTATGTTCAGGAGGTGGCATTACACTTAATGCAACGGGAGCTAGTTCCTATCAATGGAGCAATGGGCAAAACGGTGCAGCTATAGTTGTTAATCCTGTTGCAGACATTAGTTTAACTGTAATTGGTACTGATCAAAACGGATGCACCAATACTGCTCAAAGCAACATTGTAGTTAATCCATTGCCAGCTATCACAGTTAACTCCGAGACTATTTGTGATGGAGAAACAGCTGTGCTTATTGCTACAACACTAGAAAATACAGTTGTCTGGAGCAATGGGCAAGCCGGAATAAATATTAACGTTACCCCAAATACTACATCTACTTATATTGCAACTGTTACTAATGCAAATACAGGATGCTCCAATCAAGCCTCTGGAGTGGTTACCGTAAACAATAATCCTACAATTGTTGTAAATACTGCTCAAGCATGTGAAAGTGTTCCCTTTACATTAAGTGCAACAGGCGGAGTTTCTTATTTGTGGGCGGATGAAGCTAACAATACTTATACGTCTCCATCTATAACGCAAACGCTAAATAATAGCGTTAACTATAGTTTAGTTGTTACAGATGTAAATGGATGCAGCGCAGTACAGCTGGTTCCTGTAACGATACACCCCAATCCAGTTGCCGATTTCCAATTAACAGTAATAGATTCTGTGTGTAGTTATAATGCGTTAGCTATTAATCAATCTACCGGTGCAGATATGTATAGTTGGAAAGTAAATAATCAATCTGTTTTCTCTGCCGATTTATCTATTTCACTTTCTAAATCGGGTAGCTACCCGCTAGAGCTAATTGCAACAACCAACAATGGTTGCAAGGATACAGCAATTCAAACTATAAAATTGTCAGAAGATTTCTATTCTACTTTTTATGTTCCAAATTCTTTTAGTCCGAATAAAGATGGGATAAATGATGTATGGAGCATTGAGAGTTTATGTACCTCTGATTTTACGTGTAGCATATTTGATAGATGGGGAAATTTAATAACAACTTTAGAGAATGCACAATCTGGGTGGGATGGAAAAAATAAGAATAACGAAGTGTTAAACGATATATATGTGTATAAACTTTCCTATAAAGATGCGCTAACTGCCGAAAATAGAGAGCAAAATGGTCATATCATAGTATTGAAATAAAAGCATCCCGGTACGATGTCTTACTTTTAATGGAGGTTAGATAGTTTAGACAAAAGTACCGGGACCATTTTAGACAACAAAAAACCTGTCTGAAATTTTATGAAAAATTAAATTTAGTCTTTGTAATTTGCAGATAATCAATTGTATGACCTGTTAATCTGATGAATTGAAAATTAAAATGTTGATTATTTATTCGGATGTAGCTCTTGATATTTGTTTTCATTTCTATTAGTTTGAGATAAATACCAATACGACATGGCTCAAACAGAAAAAATAGTTATACCATTCATCTTCTTTGGATTGGTTTGTTTGCAAGCATTTTCTCAAAACTGTTTTACTCCGGCAAATTCTGTTATACCTACAACTAAAGGCATTTATCAAAATCAGCTTTCAGCTTTTAATTCTTCCGACAGCTCATATACATTTTCATGTTATGCAGCCGATACAACTCATTTTAAATATTATATAAATAAGAACGGTAGCTTAAATGCGTTGAAATGTATTACCTCACACTCTAATTTTTGGCCCTCTAATTTTGGAGGAGTTATAATGTCTAATAAAGATCCGTTTGCTTTAACTAAATCAATTAGCCCATGGGATAGTAAACTGAAGTACACCCTTTTGTTACATTATGTACAAAATGATACTTTATTTGTTCAATGGAAAATGAAGTACAAGAATCTTTCTTTTTCTGATTCCGCAATTTATAACTACAAGATGTATATCAAAGGAAAAACACTTGAAATTGCTATGGAGTCGATATCTCCACATGTTACCGGATTTACTCTAGATCGTAGCGCAAACACAAAAAAAGCAAAAATAATTGGAATACCTTATCTAACTAATATGAATGTATTGTATTCTCAGCAACATTTTATTTCTGCGTTTTTTGATTGGGAAGCAACGCAAAGTTCTGAACTAAATGTATCCGATATTAAGTTTAACGACAGTTCTTTTTATTATGGAACATCGGTTACATATCGCAACATAACAAACAAAAAATATAATCCTTTAAGGGAAAAACTATATATAAGTGTATCTAAGGAGCTAACGGATGTGTTTCCTAATTTTATCAATCCTATATCTAGCTATAGAGATAGTTCTGCCAATAGAATGGTGTTTGATATGTGGTCTGATACTTTTCAAAGTACACTTAAACACATTGTAAATATTAAGAATAAAGGATATAAAAACGCATGGGTAATTAATCATTTTTGGCAACGAGCTGGTTATGATAGAGAATACCCCGATGTAATGCCTGCCAGTACTAAGTATGGCGGAGATTCAGAATTAATAGCTCTTTCAGACTCTTGTGCAAAGTATAACTATCTTTTTTCGCTACATGAAAATTATATTGATTTTTACAAAAATGCTCCGAGTTTTAATCCCGCTCACATTACTCAGAATTTTGATGGTTCTTTTAAAACCGCATGGATTCACACTACAGATACTTCGTTGCAGATGAAGCAAAGTATAGCAGCTAGCTATATCAATCAAATAACACCTACCATTCATAGCGCGTATAAAACAAACTCCAGTTTTGTAGATGTGCACACTGCAATTAACCCAGCTCGTTTAGTCGATTTTGATAGTACTCAAGTTGGAGCGGGTTTATTTACAACACCATTGCAGTTAAACAGGCAGAATGCTTCCTTGTTTAGAAATTATCACAATGGACCCTTATCTGGCGAGGGCTACCAACATATTTACTACGTAGGCTACTATGATGATATTGAGGCGGAAATAAATACGGCTCGTGTTTCCGGCTATTGGAGAGGAGTTCGGGCGCCTCTGTTATTGGATTTCAAACTAACGAAAATACACAACCAAACTTCGGTACACGGTGTTGGCTATTACTCACGCTTTTTTTCCGACTCTACTGGGAAGCAAAATAATAAAGTATTTTCTATCGACTCTACATTAACGTATATGGCTACAGAACTAGCATACGGAAATGGTTCTTTTATATTGACACCTCGCACAAGTAAAAATTTTTACAAAGTAGCGGAACTAGAAAATAATCATGTGTTTAATGTGCATAAACTTATTTATAACAAGTGTCCTGCAACAATAGAGTATTTTGATGGAACACAATATTTGTCTGCTTCGGATTATATTCGTAAGCACATACAAAATTTCGATTCGTTGCGAAGTCCCTATTTTATGAGCCGTGCAAAAATTTCATACCAAAATGGGGTAGAGGTATTTGTAAACAGAAATTGGACATTGCCTTGGAATGTTACACTGCCATCATCTATAGGAAAAGTAAGTTTTCATGCCTCAATAAATAACTCTGATTCCTTGTATTGTGGATTTATAAACCAAACACAGTTAGCATTACCTCCCCAAAGTGGATGGGCAGTTTATATTCCTTATTCTATCTATAGTGGGGAGCAAGAGTCTTTTCAAAGTAGCATTATGTGCTACCCTAATCCGGCTTCTACTAGTGTGCAGATAGAAGCTGTAAATACTGAAAGTAAAAAAGTAAATATTACATTATATTCAATTAGCGGCAAACTTGTCAAGCAAATTAATAATATAGCCATTAATAATTTACAAATTGATATTAACGATTTGCAACCTGGAATTTATATAGTTAGGATAGACGATTTTAAAAAGCGTTACTACACAAGATTTGTAAAAATAGATTAGAGCGAAGTGCTGGAATAGTAAATAGTTCGGCAATCTCCGTTCTTTTAAAAAAGGAATCTTCCCGCTTTGTATGGATATTTAGAAGTTTGGGACAGCCTATAGAGTTTTTAATTATTTTGTACTTACGCAACAATTTCTTATTTTCAAACTCTTCTAACCTCCAAATTCTAAAACTAGAAACGCTCCTGCCGTTTTATAGTTGAATTAAAGCAACTTTAAGTAGGTTAAATACGTAGAAATACCTAGTAGGTGAGATATTAGGAAAACAACTTGATGGAAGTAGACGCAAATAAAAAACAAAGTGTTACAAATGAGTTCTTGTTTAACTATAAGAATGTGTTTGTTGTTTTTTTTTTATTTATTGTATTTTGTGCCTTGCCTTGTGCCGTAACAGCCCAAACCACCTATACCGTAAATACTACTACAGATGAGAATGATGGTTCTTGTGCAGATGGAGATTGCTCTTTACGCGATGCAATAATTTTGGCAAATGGTAGCAATGGAAACACCATTATATTCGATTTGGGAGCAGGCATTCCTCACACCATTAATCTAAATCTGGGCAGTGCATTGCCTGCCATTACTTGTAATAGTTTAACTATAAATGGCTGGGAAAATGGAGCTAACGATGGTACACCCAATTCTGTTTCTGTTTTTTCTGCAAGTACTGTTACTCCTATTAATCCAAGTTATGCAGTAATTATTACCAATACTACAGTTAGTTCTATCTCCGGATTTTCTGTAACTGGCAATTACAATGAGATAAAGGGATTGGTAATAAAAGATATAGGTATTCCCTTTACCAGTGGTACAAATAGGGCAATAACGCTGGCAGGAAATAATAATAAAGTGTTGGGGTGCTACCTGGGTATCACCACAGATGGTGTTACTACAACTTCAGTTACGAGTAGGGGGGTGTACATAACTGGAGCAAACAACACCATTGGTGATGGTAGTGAGGGTGGATTAAATTTAATTTCTGGAGCAAAAATTACAACCAGCGTTTGTTGTACTTTTTATGCGACAGCTGGTGGTTTCGGTATTGAGATTTCCGGGGCTTCCGCAACCGGAAATATCGTAAAAGGAAACCTAATAGGCACTTTAGCTGATGGCACTACAGGGTCGTCTCAAGGAACAGGAATAAACATTACCACCTCTAATTATGGTAACATAATTGGTGGTACTGGCAGTAAAGATGGAAATGTAATTTCCGGCAATTCAAATGGTATTCAACTAAACTCGGTATATTCTAATACTATAATTGGCAATAGAATAGGTGTAGCAGCCAATGGAGTCGAGAAGACATCATCCAATCAAGATGGGGTATTAATTAGTGCATCTTATAACAATGTTGTAGGAGGAACCAGCTCTGCTCACAGAAATATTTTGTCCGGAAACTCCGGGTATGGGGTTCGTATTACGGGGGCTGCATCTACCGGGAATCGAATCATGGGAAATTATATTGGTACCGCTAGCGATGGTTCATCCTTTATAGCCTCCTCTTCGCAAGATTTTGGTGTACATATTACATCTTCAGCAACATTAAATACCATTGGAGGTACTGCTACCGGAGAGGGAAACGTAATTTCAGGCAACACAACGGGAAGTACATCGGGTGGGACTGGCGTCTACATAAATGGGGTATCTAGCAATACTGTAGTTGGCAATATAATTGGCCCCGACAGAACGGGGGCTGCCATTATTAATACCACTGTGCAGCCTTATGGGGTTTATTTGGCAAATAATTCAACCAATAACATTATTGGCAATACGCTTAGTAGTGGCCGAAATATTATATCCGGCAATTCAATATACGGAATTTACGCTACCGGCTCCGGTTGTAGCGCCAATACAATAAAGGGCAACTACATTGGCTTAGCTAGCGATGGAGCATCCTATATTACATCATCCGAACAAGATTATGGAATTTATTTTGCCTCTAGTGCAAATGCTAATACCATAGGAGGAACGGGCACCGAAGAAGGTAATGTAATTTCTGCAAATTATGAGCCCGCAAATATTGGTTATGGTATTTATTTTGATACAGCACCAACAAATACTGTTGTAGGTAACACTATAGGTATGCGAGTAAACGGTACTTCTTTGGTAACAGGTACTGTTCAGGGAAATGGAATTGTAGTATCCAACTCTGCTAACAACCAAATAGGCGGTACTGCCACTGGAGCGCGAAATATTTTATCGGGCAACACTTATTCGGGAGTAGCGATTCAAGGATCATCCAGTACAGGGAATAAAATTCAAGGTAACTATATAGGATTGCAATCGAGTGGAAGTGCACAAATAGCGGGGCACATGCAAGACCATGGGATTTATTTGTTAAGTAGCAGTTCCCGCAATATCATTGGTGGATATGCAACAGGGGAGGGAAATGTAATTTCTGGTAATGCTGCCGGAGGTACAGCTGGTGGTAATGGAATTTACATGAACAGCGTAAGCTCTAATACAGTAGTTGGCAATATTATTGGAACTATGAAAGACGGCTACACTATTTGTGGGCTTCAGACATATGGAGTATCTCTAGACGATTCGTGGAATAATGTAATTGGAGGCACCACGGCAATAGCTCGTAATATAATATCCTCACATGGGGCAGCCGGAGTATTTATATTTGATCCATCGAGTAGCGGCAATGTTGTTATAGGAAATTATTTAGGTCTGGCCTCCGATGGAAGTACTTATATAACATCTTCCGATCAAAATTACGGAGTTTACCTTGCAAGCGGAGCTAATTTCAATATAGTAGGAGGTGCCGCAGCAGGTGAAGGAAACGTAATATCGGGCCAATATAGTTCTTCAACCACTGAGTATGGCGTTTATTTAGACGCAGCTGTTACCAATACTGTTGTCGGAAATATAATCGGGTTACAAAAAGACGGCTATACCCGTGTTGGCGGTACGCCTGCAACACAGGGTACGGGTGTTTATTTGAGTAATGGTTCAATTGGTAATGTTATTGGAGGCAGTACATCGGCTCATCGCAATATTATTAGTGATAATACGGATCATGGTATTTATATTACAGGCTCAACCAGTACTGGAAATAAAATACAGGGCAATTATATCGGTATTGCAAGTGATGGAACATACATAGCATCCAACACACAAGAGCAGGGGGTTTATTTTGCATCCAGCACTTCATTCAATACTATTGGCGGGGCTTTAAGCGGAGAGGGAAATGTAATTTCCGGCAATGGAAATGCCTCATCTGCCGGTAACGGCATTTACTTTACTGCTGCCTATTCCAATACGGTGCAGGGAAATATAATAGGGTTACGCCCTAATGGTGCTAGTCTATCTTCCGGTCAGGATTATGGTATAATTTTAACCACAGCATCTTCAGGCAATGTACTTGGTGGTAGCTCTTCTACAGCACGCAATATAATTTCCGGAAATGGTGTGTCGGGTGTGCATTTAATTTATAGTGCTAATAATAACAGAGTTCAAGGCAATTATTTGGGTACAGCATCGGATGGTTCGTACATAGCTACCAATGGACAAAATTTTGGAGTAACCTTAGCTAATGATGCCTATAGCAATACTATTGGTGGTACAGCTTCCGGTGAGGGAAATTTAATTTCCGGGTTGTATGCAGTGTCTCCTTCTACCAGTTATGGAGTACATCTGAATTCGGCACACACCAATACGGTAATAGGGAACATTATAGGACTGGGTAAAGACGGCACTACACGATTAAATCCCGGCTCTAATTACCAAACATCGGGGGTGTATATAGAAAATGGCTCTAGGACTAACGTAATAGGAGGTGATGGTAGTGTTAATCAGAGAAATATTATTTCAGACAACGAAACATATGGGGTGTACCTAACAGGTAGTACATCAACGGGCAATACTATAAAAGGGAATTATATAGGCTTAGCATCAGATGGTGCCACTTTTGTTTCTTCCAGTTCCCAGAATCACGGAATTTATCTTGCTTCATCGGCTTCAAAAAACACAATTGGTGGAACCGTAGCAGGTGAAGGCAATATCATCTCCGGCAATAGCGATGGAGCAACCTCCGGCAACGGAATATATTTAGATGCTGCTTTAACAAATACGGTTTTAGGCAACACCATTGGTCTGCAGAGTAATGGAAGCTCATTAGTAACAAGCTCTACACAGCAGTATGGAGTATATATTGCCAATAATAGTACAGGTAATAGTATTGGTAGCAATGTTGCATCAGGCCGAAATGTAATTTCGGGAAATACCGAATCAGGTATTTATCTAACCGGTGCTAATTGTTCATCAAACACCATCAGAAGCAATATCATTGGCTTGGCAGCTGATGGATTTACGTATATAGCCTCTCAACCACAAGATTATGGAATACGCTATACCGGAGGTGCCAGATCGAATAGTGGAATTTATTCAGCTGTTGTAGGAATTATAGCTGGGCATAATACAAATATATATAATGATAATGGCGCTAGCAATGGAATTAGTTCAACGTATATTGGTTTAAAATCAGATGGAAGTACATCTGTTACGGAAACCACGCAAACCTATGGAGTTTATGCTACTGGAGCAACTTCAGGATATAGCCTATCGGATTGCGTAATTTCTGGACAGCAATATAATATCTATTTTGATCAAGCTGAAGGATTTGTTAATGGTTGCAAAATAGGAACTAATGCTGTCGGAACAGGTACAGTTTCGGGTGTTGCTTCTCAATCGGTTGGTATATACTTCAATAATACCCCCCCTCAAGTATATCAATCGGTTGTATCATCAAATAACGGAACCGGTATTTATGTGACAGGGAGTGAGGCAACTGGAGGTAGTATTTATTTTGGCAATTTTATTGGATTAAATGCAACAGGAACATCCGTAGTGGGGAGTCAAACCAATGGTATCGTATTAACTAATTCTGTTTCTGGTGTAACAATTGGAGGCTACGATTATGTAAATACTGGAGAAGGCAATATTATTTCCGGCAATGGAACGGGTATTAGCATACTGAATAGTAGTTCTGGAAATACTGTAAAAGGCAATTTTATTGGTTTGCAAGCAGATGGAGTTAGCGCTATTACATCCACAGTTCAATCTGTTGGTATACTCATAGATGCACCCAACAACTATATTGGAGAGGCTGGGGATCCACTATATTCAAATTTCATTGTAGGTAACTACTCTAGAGGAATAAATATAACATCAGGTGGGTCTGGAACAGTCATAAAAAATAATTACATAGGTGTAGCTTTCGATGGTGCAACTACCTATTCGGTCTCGAATTCCTCTGTTGTAGCAGGAATAGGAGTTTCGGCAAATGATATAACTATAGGTGGAGACTACTCGGCTTTAGAAGGCAATGTTATTTCCGGTAACGAATGTGCCGGAACCAGTTATGGAATATTTATTGGCACAACATCAAATACCACTATAAAAGGAAATATTATCGGGTTAGCAGCAAATGGCACATCTCTTGTTTCCCCTTCTCAAAACAGCGGCATAGGTATATTTGGACCATCTGCACTTGGAGTAACTATAGGGGGGGGCACATCTAATGACAGAAACATCCTTTCCGGAAATACAGCAAGAGGAATTAGAATATCAGGTTCTTCCGGAGGAAGCTACAACAAATATATTTATGGAAATTATATTGGTCCGGATATAAATGGCGCCAACATTGGCGGTTCAAGTCAAGACATCGGAATAAGCATTGGAAATACAAATGCGGGTATTGTTATAGGAAGCAATTCTGGTGCAGGCACCAGCAGACCAAAAGGAAATTTAATAGCCTACAACACCACAAACGGCATTACTATTACCGGAGCTGCTTCAACGGGAATATTAATTTCTCGAAATTTAATTTATTCCAATGGAGGAAACGGTATTTCTCTTGCTAGTTCTGCTAATGCATCGAAAGCTAAACCAACCGTAACTGCATTTACAGGAACAAGTGCAAGCGGTACAGCAACAGCTGCGGATACTGTAGAGGTTTTTAAGAATACTACCGGACAATGTCAAGACGCAATGACTTATTTAGGCTCTGTGCTGGCTGATGGTAGTGGCAATTGGAGTATTACAGGAGTAACGATTAATAACGGAGAAAGTGTAACTGCAACGGCACGCACCGTTAGTGATTTAAACACGTCCGAGCTAGCATCCACTTGCATGGTGGGCTTGCCAATAGAACTACTCAGTTTTAGCGCAGAAAATATAAACAACGAATACACCCAACTAAAATGGATCACCGCCAGCGAAACCAATAACGATTATTTCACGATCGAAAAAACACAAGATGGAATAAACTACGAATTTGTAGCCAAAGTAGCTGGAGCCGGTAACAGCGCACAAGTGTTGAATTACACAACCAATGATTTTAAGCCCTACCAAGGAGTTTCGTATTACCGTCTTAAACAAACCGATTTTGATGGGGCATATGATTATTCAGAATTAGTTTCTGTGGAATTTCAAAGTTTAAAGTTGGAAAGTTCTATGTTGGTGGTTTACCCTAATCCTGCAACCAACAGCAACATGAATGTTTTATTCAACGGACAGTCTGGAGAGGAAGTGTTAATAGTAGTGCACGATGTGCTGGGTAAAGAGTTCTACTCTAAAGCATTTATTTTGGAAGAAGAACAATTAATAGCAAACATAGAAACTACCCAAAATTTAGCTCCTGGTTTATACACCATTACCGCGAGTAGCAATAATAAATTTTTCAACAAAAAAGTGATTGTCAAGTAGGGATAGATTGCTTCTTGTTTCAAATGATTTTTTAATCATAACAGATATGAAGTTGCTCTCTAACCCAAGCCAATAGTGAAAAACAAAAAGTTAGATAGATGAAAATAGTTTACACAAAAAGAGTTGTTGTTGTTGTTTTATTAGTTTTTTTGGCATGCAACGCAACGGCATTTTCTCAACCCATTTGGCAATGGGCTAAGCAAGACAGCCTAAATATTGGCTTAGCAGGAAAGGTAGAGGTGTCTGCTATTCACGCAAATTTTAACACGCTGGTGTCGGGCTATTTTGCAGATAGTGCGTTGTTCGATACTATAAAATTAGTAGCTGAATATCCACATTGGGGAAATAACGTTCAAGGTTTTGTTGCCAAAATTAATAACAACGGAAAGTATGTTTGGATAAAGAAAACTACACATACATCAGCTAATTCATTAAGCATGGTGACAAAAGCCGTAGAGGCAAACAACGGTAAAGTGTATTTGATAGGACAATTTATAAATACAATTCAGTTAGATACATTTACCTTGTCAGAGCCCAATAGCAAAGGTGTGTTTATGGCGGAGTTAGATGTGCTTGGAAATGTAACATGGGCCAAAAAGATTGCAATAATGCCATTAAATACAAATGGTTTTGTAACAACTGCCATAAAAGATTTTGAGGTAGATAATAAAAATGGATTGGTTTATTTTTGCGGCTCTTTTAGCGATTCTATAAATGTTTCCGGCACTACATTTTATGCAGGCCCATCATTTGGCACTTCCGAAGCGTTCATTGCTCAGTTTGATGTGCAAGGAAATTATAATTGGTTGAAAAAAAGTATTTCTGTGCACAACAACTTTGTTTATAGCAATAGTACGTTTTATGGCATAGAAGCAGACTTAAATGGAAACATGTATGCGTGTGGCGCCTTCAATGCCGATATGTTTGGCATAAACAATCAACTGTTTTATTTAAAACGACCTTCTAATAATATCACCTTAGATGATTACAATGGATTGATTTTAGCACTCGATTCTTCAGGTAATTCACTGTGGTCTAAACAAACATTTCGAAAAAATTGGGTGGAGGATATTAAGGTTGATAATATGAATAATGCCGTTTATGTTACCGGAAAAATGATTGACGATTCTTGTTTTTTCGACTCAAATAGTTTGTATCCCACACTAGTTAATAATACAGGTTTAGTTGCGGGAGATTTTGTTTTTTTTGGCTAGGCTTAACAAAACAACCGGAGTTTACCAGTGGGTAAAGCAAGTGCAAGATTTAAAAATGCGAAGAGACGAGTTTTTAAAATTAACGCACGATAAATTTTTTAACCCTGTGTTATCCGGCAATTGCGATTCGGGATTTACGTGGCAATCGATAGTTATTCCCGATACTATTTATACTCAAGCCAATTTTTTACTTTCAACCGACCCCAACGGAACACCGCTTTGGGGAATGCTTGTAGAGGGTAATTACTATGAGGGTAACCAACACGTTACATCAAATAGATATAATGAATTGGTGGTAGCGGGCAGATATTTTAGTGATAGTATTTTTATTGCCGGAAGAAAACTAAATGTAAATGGAAGTATGTATATAGCTCAAACCGGAGTTGTTTCATCGGTATATGAAGGTTTGCAAAGGTTGAATGAGATGGTTGTGTATCCGAATCCTACTAGCGATAAAAGAATAATGATATCTTCTCCTGAATTTACTTCAGTAGCATCCTGTACTGTTGATGTGTATGATATGATGGGGCGTATAATTCATGCTGCGAAATATACTGTTGACAATAAAACTATTGTTGTTGATTTTAAAGAAAAACTACAACCCGGTATGTATCATCTACTTGTTAAACAAGGCTCTTTCATTGCTGCGCAGAAGCTTGTGGTAAATTAATCGCGGCTCTCCTTTCAATGCTCTTAGTGGGTAACGGACTTGTTTTAAAATATATGTAAGTGAATATAAAATTGTTCTATTTGCTGAATTCAACTATTAGTAGAGGTTTTAATAGCAATACGCCATCTACAAACAGTAAATAGTAATTCTCCGATTTTTCTTTTTTTGTAACATAAAATAATGGTATGGCAATTAAAAATTGTAGAAGTGTGCAATAAAAGAAAGTTTCGTTAATAGTGCTAATAGCATAAAGTAGTGTTGTAAATACCATGCCGAATAATAGAAGCAGCAGTGAAATGTTAAAAGGTAAGTGTGTGTTTGTGTAGTCAAGCTCTTTTGTTTCAATGTCTTTTGCCAAATCTTTATGCTGAAATAAAAATCCGATGGCAAAAAGTAAAATCAATTTGTCTATCAATAAAAGAACATTTTTTATTGATAAAGTAGTAGTTGTAAGTATTGGAATTACAGCAATAACCATCCACCAAGAAAAACAAAGCACGATAACTTTTGCAAATAAATTTTTTCTAACAAAAGATTTTGGGAGTAAGTATATCATTGAGAAAAGAGCGGTGCTAAATAATAGCTGAGTTTGTAGCAAGGGTAGTTTTGAAATAGAAAAAAGTAAATATATTCCGGCCGTAGCAATTGTAACTCTTCTAAGTATTTTGTTTTTTATATCCCAGTCAAAATAATTTGTAGAGGCTTGATGTGTAGGTGTTTTTTGAAGAATCAATTCTCGGTGCAAATTGTATACAAATAGTACACCTGCCATACAAAAGAATAAATACGTATAATCAAGTGTTTTGTCAAGCAGTGAAAAGCTATCGTACATTTGAATGCCGCAGATAGCACAAATAAATAAATGTGTTTTGGTAAGGTAGTTTATAGATTCTCTCATTCCCATTGCACTAATATATTACTTTGCCCTATCTTTGCGCAATGGTAAAAATTGGTGACATAAATTTGGGTGAATTTCCTTTGTTGCTTGCTCCCATGGAAGATGTGAGCGATCCTCCATTTAGGGCTGTTTGCAAGCTGAATGGAGCCGATTTAATGTACACCGAATTTATTTCATCCGAAGGTCTTATTCGTGATGCTGCAAAAAGTGTAAAGAAGCTTGATGTGTTTGAATACGAGCGCCCAATAGGCATACAGCTATTTGGAAGTGATATTGATTCCATGCGCGAGGCTGCAATTATTGCAGAACAAGCCAATCCCGATTTAATTGATATTAATTACGGGTGCCCTGTAAAAGCTGTAGCTTGCAAAGGAGCAGGAGCAGCGCTTTTGCAAGATGTACCTAAAATGGTTTCTATGACTGCGGAAATTGTTAAAGCTGTGAAAAAGCCGGTTACTGTTAAAACACGCTTAGGGTGGGACGATAACACAAAGAATATTATGGAAGTGGCTGAAAGGCTTCAGGATATAGGTATTAAAGCATTGAGCATTCACGGTCGTACCCGCAAACAAATGTATAAAGGGCCTGCGGACTGGACTTTGATTGGGGAGGTGAAAAATAATCCACGAATAAAAATTCCCATTTTTGGAAATGGAGATGTGGATGGTCCCGAAAAAGCAATGGAAATGAAGAATAGATATGGCGTAGATGGTGTAATGATTGGTCGTGCCAGTATTGGTTATCCATGGATATTTAATGAAATAAAACATTTTTTTAAAACGGGCGAAAAGCTTCCTGCACCTACCATTGAAGATAGAGTAGCTATTTGTAAACAACACCTCCAAAAATCAATTGAATGGAAAGGAGAGAAGCTTGGCATTATTGAAATGCGTAAGCACTATACCAATTATTTTAAAGGATTGGAGAATATAAAGGATTATAGAATGATATTGGTTACAACTTATTCGCTGCAAGAGTTGCACGATACATTACATCAAATTGCTCTACGCTACAGTAATAGTTTGGTATAAGAAAATGGCTGTTGTTAGAAACATAAAATATATTTTGAGCCTTTCTCTTATCGGATTTTATTTTCTGAATGTAGCAGCACAGCCCGAAATCGAATTGCTTCTTAAAAATGCAACAACACAAAAAGATACCGCTTTAATAAATACGCTTAATTTATTGGCGTCTAAGCTAAAAAAAAATAATTCAAAACAAGCTCAGTTATATGCTAACAATGCACTAACCCAAAGCCAAAAACTAAACTATTTATTTGGAGTTGCACAGGCTAGTAAAACTCTAGGGAATATATATTCTACCCAGGGGGACTATAATAAGTCATTAGATTACTCTACTCGAAGTATGAGTATATTTAAACAACTTAATGAAGAGTTAGAGATTGCTAACACGCATATTGTTATAGGATTAACTTATTGGCGTAAGGGAGATTTTGCTACCTCAGAAGATAATTTTAATGCTGCAGAAAAAATCTACACAGTACTCAATGATTCTGATGGCGTTGCAAAAGCGTGGGTGAATATTGGCATATTGAATTCTGAACGAGGTCTTCTAAACAGAGCGTTAGAGTATTATCTAAAAGCCTTAAGATATGTTGAAACTAGTAATACCCCTTCATTATCAGCTACAATTATAAAGAATATTGCCATTATATATTCTGAGCAAGAAAATCATAAAACCGCTTTAAAGTACCATAACCAAGCAATGCATTTACTTTTGCCGTTAAATGATACCAACGCAATTGCAAATTCATGCTTTAACATGGGCGTTTGTTATTATGAATTAGAAATGTTTGATAGCGCACTCGTATTTCACCGAAGAGCATTGGAGTCTTTTCAAGCAGTATCCAATAAACAAGGTGTATGTGAGTCATATAATAGTGTTGGTACGATTTACCACAGCAAGAATGTGTTTGATAGCGCACTCATCTATTTTAATAAAGCGCTAGAATTAGGAAATGGATATGGGTACAAAAGAGCACAAATGCTGGCCAATTATAATATTGGGTCTACTTACAATGAATTAAAAGAATATAGAAAATCCATCTCGTTTTTCGAAAATGGACTCTTGTTGGCTTCTCAAATGGGGATGCAGCAATATATTGCATTATCTAATTTTGGTCTACATGCAGCATATGTAGGACTTAATGATTACTCAAAGGGATTAGCGTATTATAAATTATATGCAGAAATAAATGATTCGCTATTTAATAAAGAGAGCTCCGACAAACTTCTTTCACTGCAAGTTGAGTTTGAAACCGAGCAAAAACAGTCGCAAATAGAGTTGCTGAATAATGAGCTGAGAATTAAAGAATCTAATATTAGATTGGTTTATTTAGCAGGGATTTCAATTGCTGTTTTTTTGATTTTAGTCATATTGCTTATTGTAACTCGCAATAGAAAAAACAAGCAGTTGTTGCAAGCTCAAGTTGCAAAAGCAAATCAAGAACTTGAATTTAATAAACAGGCTCTTATTGATTATGCGCATAGTTTAGTTGAAAATCAGAAAAGGGTAGTGGAGCTTACCGATGAATTGAAAATAATTGGTAACATTAAATCTACCGATATTGAAAAGCTAGAGAAAATAACAGAGCTTACTTCGTCCAAAATTATTACCGAAGATGATTGGACAAAGTTTAAACAATTATTCGAGAAAGTACACGGTGGTTTTTTTCATGTATATAAAACAAAATACCCCGATATTACTAATGCCGAAATCAGGTTGGCGGCTCTCATAAAACTCAATCTTAATTCCAAAGAAATTGCCACTATGTTAGGTATTTCTGCGGATAGTGTTAAAAAAACTCGACAGCGGTTGCGTAAGCGAATGAATTTAGACATTCAAGAGGAATTGGAGAATGTGATTTTAAATAGCTAGATTTTGTCTAGGCGTGCAAATTTACTGAATACAAGCTACTGCTTTTCAATTGATTGTGTGTTGTCCCCCATTTTGTCTTGTAATTAAATAGTGTAAATAGCATTCAATATTTACTTTTGCGACCTTAAAAATATTCACAATGAAACTAATTAATCTATCTGTTTTACTTTTTTTTATAACCCTAAGAATATCTTTGTCTGCACCTGTCAATGATTTGTGCTCCAATGCTACAACTCTTACAGTAGGTACAACGTTATCGAGTCAAACCACTTTTAGTGCAACAACAACCGACCCCGCCTGCACAGGAACGGTAACTGCTGATGTATGGTATAAATTCACAGCTACCGATTCGGTAATGAATATAAGTGTAACAGCAACCTCTTCTTGGTATTCTCCGGCAATAGGCTTATACAGTGCCTGTGGAGGAAGTTTAATAGCTTGCGGTTCGGCATCTTCAACAAGTTTAATTCATCAAGTAAACAATCTTTCAATAGGTACAATTTATTATATAAAAGTATATGAAAGAAGTGGAAATGGGATGGGTTTTAATATTCGTGTTTTTGCCAGTCCAACCAATAATTATTGTAGTAATGCAATTACCTTGCTGCCTGGCACCCCCATCTCATATAGCACTGCTGCTGGAAGTACAAATGGCGCAAACTCTTCTATGGTAGCCTGCACAGGAACAGTAACAGCCGATGTATGGTATAAATTTACCGCTACTGATTCGGTTATGAACATAAGCATTGTCTCAATTTCTTCTTGGGATTCTCCCGCAATGGGTTTATACACTGCTTGTGGAGGAAGTCTAATTGTTTGTAGTTCGGCATCTTCAACAAGTTTAATTAAGCAAGTAAACAATCTTTCAATTGGCGCTACTTATTATTTAAGGGTCTACGAGAAGGCTGGAGAGGTAATGGATTTTAATATTGGTGTTTTTTCTAGCCCTACTAATAATTACTGCTCAACAGCAACAACGTTGACAGTAAGTACAACACTGTTGAATCAAACAATTTTTGGCTCCAACTCATCCGACCCTGCATGTATTGGAATTAATAATGCTGACGTGTGGTATAAGTTTATTGCTACAGATTCTGTAATGAATGTGTCTGCAGACTTTAGTATTGCTATAGGAAGCAGTACCGACTTGCCGAATGTTTCTATTTATAGTTCTTGTGGGGGAAGTATGATAGGTTGTTCAGGAGCAACATCTGGTCCTATTGCTACTCTAACCCAAAACAACCTTATTATTGGGAATACATACTATGTAAGGGTGTATGAACGATCAGGTGAGAAAAATGGAAATTTTAAAATGAGAGTTTTTCCCAGCCCTACTAACAATTACTGTTCAACAGCAACAACTTTAACAGTTAATGCAACACTATCAAATCAAACAATTTTTGGCTCCAATTCATCCGACCCTGCATGTATTGGAATTAATAATGCTGACGTATGGTATAAGTTTATTGCTACAGATTCTGTAATGAATGTATCAGCAGATTTTAGTATTGCTATAGGAAGCAGTACCGACTTGCCGAATGTTTCTATTTATAGTTCTTGTGGGGGAAGTATGATAGGTTGTTCAGGAGCAACATCTGGTCCTATCGCTACTCTAACCCAAAACAACCTTATTATTGGTAATACCTACTATGTAAGGGTGTACGAACGATCGGGTCGGATAAATGGAAATTTTAAAATGAAGGTTTTCCCTAGTCCAACCAATAATTATTGCGACAATGCTGTAAATCTAATTGTTGGTTCTCCCTCCTCTACTAACTGGGTTGTAGGCGATACCTATGGAGCTAATATACTTAATGGAACTTGTAACGGTTCCGGCATGGCAGATATTTGGTACTCGTTTACTGCCACCGATACTTTTATGTATGTGGCAATGTCTAGTGCCTCTAGCTCCAATATAGGATTGGAGCTACATAATAGTTGTAGCTCTACAAGTGCTATTAAATGTGCGAGCTCAACAGGAACATCTTGTACATTAAACAGTGGAGGACTTACCATAGGCGCGACCTATTTTGTTAGAGCGTATCAAACACAAGGTGGTTGGATTAGTTTTAATATTAGAGCATATGGCACTATTTCAAATGACAATTGTGCAGGAGCCATTAATATACCAATAGGCATCTCAAACAGCACAAATTGGTTAACATATAGCACCTTTGCTTCTACGCAGTCGTTGGCGGCCTGCACAGGAACAGCAGACGATGATGTTTGGTTTAAATTTACCGCCACAGATACTATGGTAAATATTGATGTTGTTGGTGTTAACTCTCTATTCCGACCCGTAATACAAGTATTTAATTTATGCGGTGGAACATCTATTCAATGCAATAGTAATACTACTGCGTCTACTATAGTAACAACCTTACACAACCTTGCTATTGGTCAAACATATTATTTTAGGGTTTACACTTATGGCAATGCTAGTGCACATACTAGTTTTAAAATCAAGTTGTACAATCAGGTTCCTACTGTACAAAATATAACTGGGTCTACTCAAATTTGTTCGTCTCAATCTAGTGGAATTATATACTCTGCATCTGTAACATCCGGCAACACCTATAATTGGGTTATTACAGGAGGAGTAATTGTGTCTGGACAAACTACATCTACCATAACAGTTAATTGGACCAACGTTGGAACAAATACACTTACGCTAACGGAGTGTAATACTAACGGATGCGGAGCCCCTTATTCAATTTTGGTTACTGTTGCTGCAACACCAACCGTTAGTATTAATTTGTTAGCAATTGATACAGTATGTTTAAACAACAGCAGCATAGCTCTTTCTGGAGGGCTTCCTTTGGGTGGAATTTATTCTGGTGCCGGAATTACAGGCAGTCAGTTTAATCCAAGTACTGCTGGCATTGGAACCCATACTGTTACCTATTCATTTACCAATAGTAGCGGATGTAGCAATACTGCTATGGGAACCATACTGGTATCTGCTTGTTTGGGTGTTGATGCAGTTGATGAAAATAGAGTTGTTTTAATATACCCTAATCCTACAAGTGGAGTTTTTTATTTAGAAACGGAAATAGATTTCGATAAACTAGAAATTTATAATGCCTTTGGACAGCAGGTTTTATTTGAAAAGGCTCAGATGGGTAGAGAAATTAATCTTTCTAATTTAAATGATGGTGTATATACACTAGTTGCTGAAAGTAAATCAGAGCGTATAACCCAAAAGGTAATCTTAAACAAGTAAGAAAACCCAAAATAAAAACAAAAAAATCCGTCACGAATATAATTTCGTGACGGATTTTTCTGTTTTTTCAATAGTCAATAAGGTGCTAGTATCGGGACTTACTAGGCCGTTAAATCAAAATCTTCTAAAAACTTAGTAGTGTATTTCCCTTCAATAAAGTTTTTGTCTTTCATCAAGCGCAAGTGAAACGGAATGGTAGTTTTAACACCTTCAATTACATATTCACTTAATGCACGATGCATTTTAGAAATAGCTTCTTCGCGTGTTTGAGCCATCGTAATCAGCTTAGCAACCATCGAATCGTAATTTGGCGGAATAACATAGCCAGCGTAAATATGCGAATCTACGCGTACTCCATGTCCGCCAGGGGTGTGTAATACAGTAATTTTCCCCGGTGATGGCCTGAATCCATTAAATGGATCTTCTGCATTTATGCGACATTCAATAGCATGCAATTGCGGATAATAATTTTTTCCCGAGATAGGAACGCCCGATGCAATTAGTATTTGTTCACGAATCAAGTCGTAATCAATTACCTCTTCTGTAATTGGATGTTCCACTTGAATACGAGTATTCATTTCCATAAAATAGAAATTACGGTGTTTATCCACCAAAAACTCTATAGTGCCTACACCTTCGTAATTTACTGCGGATGCGGCTTTTATGGCAGCTTCTCCCATTTTTTCTCGCAACTCTTGCGTCATAAAAGGCGAGGGAGTTTCCTCAGCTAATTTTTGATGACGTCTTTGTATAGAGCAATCTCTTTCCGATAAATGACAAACCTTTCCATATTGATCGCCAGCTATTTGGATTTCTATATGTCGAGGCTCTTCAATGTATTTTTCCATGTACAAAGCTCCGTTGCCAAATGCAGCAGCAGCTTCTTGTGTAGCCGATTCAAAGTTTTTTTCTAATTCATCTTCACCCCAAATTATACGCATCCCTCTGCCTCCCCCACCTGCCGTAGCTTTTATGATTACAGGGTATCCAATTTTTTTTGCGGTCTTTTTAGCGTCTGCTACATCCTCCAAAAGTCCCTCTGATCCAGGTATGCAAGGAACACCTGCTTTTTTCATGGTGTCTTTTGCAGACGATTTGTCTCCCATTGCATCAATTTGCTCTGGTGTAGCTCCAATAAATTTTATTTTATGTTCTTGACAAATCTTAGAAAACTTAGAGTTCTCCGATAGAAACCCATAGCCGGGATGTATAGCATCGGCATTGGTAATTTCTGCAGCCGATATAATATTAGGAATGTTTAAATACGAATCTTTGCTCGGTGGAGGTCCAATACAAACCGCTTCATCGGCAAACTTTACATGCAAAGAATCTTTGTCAGCTGTGGAATAAACAGCTACCGTTTGGATGCCCATTTCACGGCAGGTTCTAATAATCCTCAACGCAATCTCTCCGCGATTGGCAACTAATATTTTTTTAAACATACTTTTTTAAAGTTTAAAGTTGGGTAGTTTAAAGCCTAAAGTTTAAACACAAAAACGTTGAACTTTACACTTTTAACTGAATTAGGATGGATCTACCAAGAATAATGGTTGGTCGTACTCTACCGGTGTAGCATCGTTTGCTAATACCTTTACAATCTTACCTTTTATATCAGCTTCAATTTCATTGAATAGCTTCATGGCTTCAATAATACAAATTACTTTACCAGGCTTTATTTCATCGCCTACATTAACAAATGGAGGTTTATCCGGTCCTGCTGAGCGGTAGAATGTACCAATCATTGGCGACTTAATAGTAATATACTTCGACTCGTCTGTAGTTGAGGCTGGTGTTTCCTTTTTTTGTTCAGATGCTTTTGTTTCGGCAACAGGGGCTGCAACCGTTTGCACTATGGGAGCTGTATTTACCTGAGGCGCTGCTTGAACCAAAATAGGAGCATTGCTGGAGCCTGCAGGCGTTTTAATTGTTATTTTAAAATCTTTTATTTGCAACTCAACCTCGCTTACGCCCGATTTTGCTACAAATTTAATCAAATCTTGTATCTCGTTAAGCTGTAAAGCTTGCGGTTGTATGTTGGATGTAGTTACTTTTTTAGCCACAATTAATTAAGTTTAGTGAGCCCCAAATATATAAAAAAAAATGGTAACAGAAACTATCAAATTTAAGTTCAATGTGCTTATAATCAAATAGTTAAAATTTCTGTTGTGTGTAGTAACAAAGAGTTTTAACGAAACTACGGATTCTTTGCTAGTGTTTAGAAAGAAGAATATTGCTTAGTTGGGAAAAATGGCAGTGGTAATCTTCTCTAACACCTTTTGGTATGTTCTATACGCCTTAGTTTCTAATGGTCTGGATATAATTCTAGTGGTTTGCGCATCAATTTCTATCAAATAGAAGGCAATTAGGTTGGTGGTAAATGGGAAAATGGTGTTTTCTTTAAATGCGTAAAAATGCTTATCCGTATTTTCTGTATATACCAGCCAATCGCGGTCAGCTAGCATAATATCTTTCAATTTATTTTCTACGTCTTTAATGTTCTTTTTTATCTCTTTTGTCATAAGGGGATGCGAATTTACAATTCGAAACCAATTATGCAATATAAACTGCCAAAAGATTATGAACACAATAGGTTCATAAAAAAGAAAGAAACTACTTGTCTAGTATTATAGCTTTAATCAGTATGCCGGTTACTGCCCCGGAAATCCCATATACAAAGGCATTCATAGCTTTCCGTTTTCTAGCCACTCGTTCGTATCCTAAAAGATAGGTGTCGTATTTTAGGTATTGCTTGTTGGATACTGTGTGTTGTTTGATTTTTATTTTAGGTATTAGCATAGCACCCGCGTAGGCAAATGGAGGTAAAAATGCTAATATCGGGTTAAACGTGCCACCGGCTATCCCTATGGCTCCAGCGCCAACATTGGTCCAAGTGCTTTTAAATCCCCGTTGTGCATCCTGCTCTCCTTTAATAAACAAGCGGGTTTCTTCTATTGTAAAATAATTCTCGACAGCACTATCTTGTTTATAAATTATTTTTTCATGTCCATCTGCAAATTTTATGGAAAATAAACGAATGCCCTCTATTACCATCTCTTTTGTTTTGCCCTTTTTTGCGGGCACTTGTACTTTGGCTCCGTATAGTGTAGAGTCAATTACTTTACATCCCATCGTATTTGCATTCATAAAGTAGAGTGTATCAGGAAATGGATTAAAGTCTTGAGCAGAGCCAATTAGTTGAGTAACTAGTAAAACGAACAAAACAACTATGCGGTAGTTAGATATGTTTAAAATCATGTGTTATAAAAATAATAAAACTCCTTATCTTTATAGTAATAAAGTGGGATTGTTAGATTTTAATTCTAAAATCGCATTTAGTTCACCAACATGCATAAAATAGACGCTAACTAAAATCAAAAAACAACATGGATTCTCTTGAAAAGAGAGATTCTGCTAATTAAAATAAGATATGAAGGATTTGTTTGTCAATCGCCACAACGGCCCGGGAAAAAGTCAGATAGAAACAATGATCAAAAAAATTGGGGTCGGCTCTGTTGATGAGTTGATAGCCCAAACAATACCCACAAATATTCGCTTAAAAAACAAGCTAAATATTTCTCCTGCTTTATCCGAATTTGAATACCATAAACAGTTAAGAATTACCGCAAAAAAAAATAAAACATTTCGTTCGTATATCGGATTGGGTTATTATGGAACTATTGTGCCTGCTGTAATACAGCGCAATATCTTAGAAAATCCTGGTTGGTACACGGCATACACGCCATACCAAGCAGAAATTGCGCAGGGTAGATTAGAGGCGCTACTCAATTTTCAAACAATGGTGTGCGATTTAACTGCTATGCCTGTAGCAAATGCATCTTTGCTAGATGAAGCTACTGCTGCTGCAGAGGCTATGGCTATGCTATTTAGCAATCGTTCTAGAGAAGCCGTAAAGGGTGGTGCAAACAAATTTTTTGTTTCTGATGAAGTATTGCCACAAAGCATGGATGTACTTAAATCTCGCGCTACTCCGCTTGGTATTGAGCTGGTAATAGGAAATTGGAAGAACACTAAATTAAACAGCTCGTTTTTTGGAGTGTATATTCAATATCCAACTGCCGAAGGTAAAGTATATGATTATACTGCCTTTGTTGATGCCGCCAAGGCCGAAAATATTGCGATTGCTGTAGGTTCCGACTTGCTTGCTCTTGCTTTACTAAAACCTCCTGGAGAATGGGGTGCTGATATTGTTTTAGGAAATTCCCAACGATTTGGTGTGCCGCTTGGTTATGGTGGGCCACACGCGGCTTTTTTTGCAGCTAAAGAAGATTATAAACGGTTGTTCCCGGGCAGAATAATTGGAGTATCTGTAGATGCAGAAGGCAACCACGCGCTGCGTATGGCATTGCAAACACGTGAGCAACATATTCGTAGAGAAAAAGCAACGTCTAATATTTGTACCGCGCAAGCATTGTTGGCTATTATGGCCAGTATGTATGCTGTTTATCACGGTCCTGATGGAATTAAATATATAGCTCAACAAACACATAATTATGCTGCTACAATTTCAGCAGAGTTGCAAAAGTTAGGATTTAACGTAGAAAGCGACTTGTATTTCGATACCATCAAAATTGTAAATATTGACACCTCAAAAATAAAGGCAATAGCAGAGCATAAAGAAATAAATTTTAGATATATAGATGCTGCAAGCCTTACCATTTCTATCGACCAAACCGTTAACGAGAGTGATGTGAAAGATATAGTTTCGGTTTTTGCCGAATATAAATCAGGTAGCGTGGCTACTATTGCGTTTCAAAACAAAGGTGTTATTGCTTCATCGGCATTGGCTCGTCAATCAAGCTATTTAACACATCCAATTTTTAATACATACTATTCAGAAAGCGAGTTGATGCGCTACATTAAAAGGCTAGAGAATAAAGATCTTTCTCTAACACATTCCATGATCTCTCTAGGCTCTTGCACGATGAAGTTAAATGCGGCAGCAGAGCTTATTCCTCTTACATGGCCTGAGTTTGCCAACATTCATCCTTTTGTTCCTAAAGAGCAAGCGGAAGGTTATTGGCAAATCATTGACGAGTTAAATAAAGATTTGTCTGAGATTACAGGCTTTGCATCAATGAGTTTTCAGCCAAATTCTGGTGCACAAGGCGAGTATGCAGGATTGATGGTAATTAGAGAATACCACAAATCAAGAGGACACGCACACAGAAACATTGCATTAATTCCATCTTCTGCGCATGGCACTAATCCTGCAAGTGCGGCTATGGCAGGAATGTCTATTGTGGTGGTTAAATGCGATGAAAATGGAAATATTGATGTGGCTGATTTGAAAGAAAAAGCCGAAAAGCATAAGGAAAATCTATCTTGCTTGATGGTTACATACCCATCTACACACGGTGTTTACGAGGAGGCAATCACAGATATTACCAAAATAATTCATGACAATGGCGGCCAAGTATATATGGATGGCGCCAATATGAATGCACAAGTAGGATTAACAAGCCCCGGAAATATAGGTGCCGATGTGTGCCACTTAAATTTACACAAAACCTTTGCTATTCCTCATGGTGGCGGTGGTCCGGGAATGGGTCCTATTGGTGTTGCTAAACATTTAGTGCCGTTTTTACCGTCTCATCCATTGGTTAAAGTAAGTGGAGTACAAGGAATTCCGGCTGTTTCGGCTGCACCGTTCGGGAGTGCTTTGATTTTACTCATTTCCTACGGCTATATAAAAATGTTGGGGGCTGATGGTGTTACTGAAGCCACTAAAATGGCTATTTTGAATGCCAATTACATGAAAGAAATCCTGAAAGACTATTACCCAATATTATATGTAGGAAAAAATAATCGTGTAGCCCACGAAATGATTTTAGATTGCAAAGAATTTAAAAAGACAACCGGTGTAGAAGTTGCAGATATTGCTAAACGATTGATGGATTATGGGTTTCATGCCCCTACCGTTGCATTTCCTGTGCACGATACGTTAATGGTGGAACCTACAGAAAGCGAATCACTGCAGGAGTTGGATAAATTTTGCGAAGCCATGATAGAAATAAAAAAGGAGATAGATGAAATAGCCCAAGGTAAATTTGATGCAACAAATAACATCATAAAAAATGCTCCGCATACTGCAAAACGAGTAATTAACTCAGATTGGAAGTACTCTTATTCCAGAGAAAAGGCAGTTTATCCACTAAATTGGGTTAAGGACAATAAATTTTGGCCAAGTGTTTCTAGGATAGATAACGCTCACGGAGACAGGAATTTAATCTGTACGTGTTTGCCAATGGAAAGTTATTTAGAAGAAATGGCTTGACTTTTTAAAAATAGGGGGGTATATTTATAACTCCCCCTATTTTATTTTTCAATTGTATTTCCTATATTTGCTCCCCCCAATTAAATAATAATTACTTAAAATTAAATTAATAAACATGAAAAAAATCACTACTTTTTTAAGTGTGGCAGTGTTGGCAATGGGTTCTTTCTCATTTGCGCAATCTGCTGCAAACAAGCAACAAGTTCCTTTTGTAACAAATGGAGCTCGTAAAATGGATGTTAGTAAGCCTTACCAGCCGGTAAAGCATGCTTCATCTCAAGGTGCAAACGACAGATGGTATAACTATGGTGCTGTAATGGATATCGTTTCTGGAGGAGCTGGTTCACTGGCAGGAAATTTTTTGTTCCCGGATTCTAATATTACTGCAGAGTTTAGTGGTAATACATTCGGCTCTCCATGGGTACATAATATTGCAGATGTATTAGATCCAACTTCTCAGTTTTTTAGCGATCCTGCGTACAATAATGCTGGGGAAATGATTGTATCTAAAACTAGTTCTTATGCGTTAGATTCATTAGAGTTTCAGTTTGTATACACAAGAAATATAAGTTCTGTTGATACTTTATTGATAGAAGTAGCTGTTAACAATACAACTAGCGGTGCAACACCTCAATTGCCAACTTATTATTTCACAGGTCTTTCTTCTTTAGCAGACACGGTGTTTTTTAAAGACGTAGCTTATAACCATACTACTTACTCTATGGGTGTAGCAGGTAAGGCTCAGTATAAGGTAGTTTTAGATTCTGCATTTGCTGCTGATACTACAGCTGGTGGATGGCACCTAGCAACAGTTGCAACTACAGGACTATCAAATATTAGTGCTGGAAGATTAGTTGTTTCTGCTATTAAATTTATTCCTGGTTATTCATACAGCTTGTCAGATACATTACAATCTAAAAACAGAGTGAACTTTGTTTCTTTAGAAGAGAATGGTGATGGTGGAGGAAATGGAACATTCCCTATCTACGTAAAAAGAGATTTCAATGCTTCTTACATAATGACAACAGACGTAAGATACGATACACCAGCTAACAACACAGGGTGGTATGGTTCTATGTTGCCTTCGTTTGCGTATATGGGCTCTAACTCATCTGGACAAACAGGAGCAGAGTATGCATTCGAGCACCATTTAATTTCTTATAAATTACGTTGTTTAAGTGGTTGCGATATCGTATCTACTAACGAAATTGAAAAATCTGAATCAGCTATCTTAGGTTTAGCTTATCCTAACCCGGCAGTTGCAGGCGGAGAAGTTGTTATTCCTGTTAATTCTATTGATGGCGGAAGCTTTGCATTAGAAGTGTATAACACAGTTGGTCAAAAAGTAACAACTGCTGCTAGCTCAAACGTAAACAAAGGTTTGAACTATGTAACTGTTAGTACTAAAAACTTAGAGAATGGTATTTATTTCTACTCTCTAGTAAAAGACGGAAAAACACTTTCTACAAAAAGATTTAACGTAGTTAAGTAATTTTATAATTCAGTTAAAAAGTCCCGTTATGTATCACATAACGGGACTTTTTTATTATATTAAGGCGTATTATTTTAAGCTATCGATGAGGTTTTTAATTTATTGCCTAGTTTTTTTTTCTATTCCATTTGTAGGATCTTCTCAATCCTATTTTCAACAATCTGTAAATTACGATATCAAAGTTCAGCTTAACGATAATAAGCACGAACTACATGCTTTTGAAGCAATATCCTATACAAATAATTCTCCGGACGAGTTAGCTTTTATATATATGCATTTATGGCCCAATGGCTATAAAGATAATACTACCGCACTGGGCAAGCAATTGTTTGAGAATGGTAACAAAGAATTTTATTTTGCATCGGCCGATAAGCGCGGTTTTATAGATAGTTTGAGCTTTAAGGTAAATGATATAGCTGTAAAATATGAAGTAGATAAAGAAAATATTGACGTTGCCAAATTGCTGCTAAATTCACCTATTAAGCCCGGAGAAACTATTACCATAACAACTCCTTTTCGAGTTAAAATTCCAGATGGTAATTTTTCACGCTTGGGTCATGTAAGTCAACAATACCAAATATCTCAGTGGTATCCTAAGCCGGCAGTGTACGACAAGGATGGTTGGCATCCTATGCCATACTTAGATTTGGGCGAATTTTATTCAGAGTTTGGAACCTTTGATGTGTATATTACTGCTCCAAAGAATTATGTAATTGCAGCCACTGGCAATCTAATGGACAATCAAGAACTTGAATGGTTGAATAAGAAGGCGAACGAAACCTCTGCTCGCAATACATTTACAGATGCAGAAATGGTTTTCCCTGCTTCCAACAAAGAATTAAAAACACTTCATTTTCAACAAGAAAACATTCATGATTTTGCGTGGTTCGCAGACAAGAGATACAATGTTTTAAAAGGAGAGGTAGCGTTGCCCGATAGCACTAAAACCGTTACTACTTGGGCTTATTTTACAAGTAAGAATGCAGGAGCGTGGAAAAGCAATAGCATACAATACATAAACAATGCCGTATTCAATTACAGTAAATGGGTTGGTAATTATCCTTACAATGTATGCAATGCAGTTGATGGAGCGCTAACTGCGGGTGGTGGAATGGAGTACCCTACCATTACAGTTATTAGCCCTACAAATAGCAAGGAACTTTTAGAGCTTGTTATAGCGCACGAAGTTGGACACAATTGGTTTTACGGGATATTAGGTTCTAACGAGCGTTTGCATCCGTGGATGGACGAAGGCATCAACTCTTATTATGAAGGCCGATACACGAAACTATACCACGGAAGTGGATTGAATTTACCCGGCTTTAATATTCCTGCTCTTGCTAAAATTAATAACATTAGTTTAAACGAAGAGTATTTAAGTTATGCATATCCTGCATCTCTTAATAACGATCAACCCATTGAGTTAACATCAGAAGAATATACTGAGCTAAATTACGGTGCTATTGTGTATAAAAAAACTGCCTACACATTTGGTTATTTGGCGGCTTACTTGGGTCAGTCGGAATTTGATAGGATAATGCAAATCTATTTTACGCAATGGAAATTTAAACATCCGCAACCGGCTGATATAAGAAAAATATTTGAGCAAGAATCGGGAAAAGACTTGAGTTGGTTTTTTGATAAACTATTGGCTACTACCAATAAAATTGACTACAAAATAATGAAAGTGTATAATTCAAAGGAGTCGGGATATAATGTATTGGTTAAAAACAAAGGAAAGATAAATGCTCCGATAAATTTATGTGGAATAAAAAACAATAAGTTAGTTGCAGAAGTCTGGTACGATGGGTTTTCGGGCATTCAGAATTTGGGATTCCCGAGTTTAGATGTTGATTATTTTGTGTTGGACTATGCCGGAAAAGTGCCGGAGCTAAATAGAAACAACAATAAATATGCAAACAAAAAAATAGGGAAGAAGGTAGAGCCGATAAAAATTCAGTTTCTTGGAGGGCTTGATAATCCTGCCAAATCGCAACTGTTTTTTGTGCCAACTTATGGTTGGAATAATTACAATAAATCTATGTTGGGAGTTGCGTTGTATAATCAAACTATATTGCAACGCAAGTTCGAGTATTTTCTAATGCCTATGTACGCTTTTGGTAACAAGGATTTGGCTGGCTCTTTCAATGTACATTACAACATTATGTCTATGCGCTCATTTACGAATGTGCAAATTGGTGTGGAGGGGAAAAGGTATTCGTACTCCCAGACACCTATTGATATGAGTTATACAAAATTAGCTCCTTTTGTGCGTGCAGAATTTAAGAATAAACGAGAGCGTAATACGCTTAAACATTATCTTAATTATAGATTTATATACCAAATAAATGAAACCTATTATGGTAAGTACGAATTTACACCTCCTGTTTATGGAAGAGATACAGTATATAGAAATTTCCATGAGGTATCATATGAGTTAAAAAATCTTCGTCCAATTAATCCATATCAAGCTGTGTTGAATTATCAAGCGGGAGATGATATGAGCAAGATTTCCCTTACAGCTAATTATTCGCTTACATTTAAGAAAAAAAATAAAAGCTTTGATGTGCGATTGTTTGCGGGAGCATTTATCAATGCTACAAATGCTGGGCCATATCGTTTTAGAACAAGTGGATGGAGAGGTTATCAAGATTATCTGTATGATGATATTTTCTTAGGACGAACAGAGGCTTCCGGCTTGTTGTCGCAGCAATTTACAGAAGCAGATGGTGCTTTTAAAGTATATACACCTTTAGGGCAAACTCGAAAATGGCTTACCGCATTAAATCTAAAAACATCGTTGCCTTTCCCAATTATTCGGCTGTACGCAGATTTTGCGTATGTTGCCAGCGATGCAGTTTTAAAGCAACAGTTTTTGTATAATGCGGGCTTGGTGTTTTCCATTTATAAAAATGTGTTTGATATTTACTTGCCTCTAGCCATGTCGTCTGATATTAAAAATACGATTACAGTAAACGGGTGGACATATCCCGAGACAATACGATTTAGCTTGAATTTAAAAAGCGTTAATCCATTTAAGTTGATAAGAGAAATTAAAATATAGTGACATTGCGCAACAATATATATTTTGCATCCGATTTTCATTTGGGAGTTCCTGATTATGAAACCAGTTTGGTACGCGAAAAAAAAATTGTGAAGTGGTTGGATGAAATAAAACAAAACGCCAAAGAAGTTTATTTGATGGGAGATTTGTTTGATTTTTGGTTTGAGTATAGAAGTGCTATTCCGAAAGGATTTGCGCGGTTGCAAGGGAAAATAGCAGAGTTAACTGATGCCGGAATTCCAGTATATGTTTTTACCGGAAATCATGATATGTGGATGTTTGATTATTTGCCCAAGGAATTAGGTGTGCAAATAATTCGCAAATCAATTGTAAAGGTGTACAATAATAAAAAGTTCTTTTTAGCGCATGGCGATGGATTGGGTCCCGGAGATCATGGATATAAGTTTATTAAAAGGGTTTTTGCAAATCCTTTTTGCCAGTGGTTGTTTGCCCGATTGCACCCTAACTTAGGAATTGGGATGGCTAAGTTTTGGTCTAAAAAAAGCCGTGTAGCGAATATTGAAAAAGATGAAATTTTTTTAGGAGAAGACAAGGAATGGTTAGTTCAGTTTGCACGAGAGGAATTGAAGAAAGAAAATTTTGATTATTTTATTTTTGGTCACAGGCACTTGCCTTTAGACATCAAGCTAAATGAGCATTCTAGGTATGTTAATTTAGGTGAGTGGGTAAAATATTTTACGTATGCAGTTTTTGATGGGAATACATTAGAATTAAGAAAATTTGAGTAACCTATTCTTTTAAATCCCATTCGAGTTCTAAATCCCAATTAGAGCGAACAACAATTTCTTTTGGGAAGATGATTATTTTTTCGGGCTGTTTATGTTTAAAATAATTTCCGCTATCCCAACGTTTGTTTTTGTTTTCGTCTTTTAATAAGCGCATGGTGTATTTGCCGGGTAGCACATTTTCAATTGTATATTTTGTTGTGGGTGTAAAAACAGACTTATAAATCACTTTTCCTGTAACAGTTGCTATTTCTAGTATATAGCTGCTCTCTGCAGCTATTAGCGGTCTTGGGAATGAAAGTAAAATGATTCCGTAGTAGTCTTTGCCCACAACAGCAAATGTGCTTTTTATTGTATCTGTATTGGAGATACTAGTAGATTTAATCGCCCCGGGCAATAGTGTAATTGTATAGATAGAATCTACTTTCCAATCTTTACTATTGAGTTGAAATGCTTTTTGATTGTAGGTTTTGTTGAAAGAAAGTGATATTGGAATTTTGTTTTTTGTGCCCGCCTCTAGGATGATTTTGCTTGTATCTATGGTTGTTATTGGATAAGTGCAAGAAATGTTTATTTTTTTTAGTACATCCTGCTTTGTGATATCTGTAAACTGTATGGTTGTGTAAATAGTGTTTCTTGAGTCGTCTTTTACACTTCTTTTCTTTGGCAAGCGTATAGTTGCCGTATCTTTGAAATTAACACTTTTGAAAAATAATTTCAATGAATCTTTTAGCGAGGTGTCTGCTAAAAAAATAGATAACGAGTCGTGATTGCTATTCCATATTAAGTAAGTTGTATCAAGTATGCCAACTGATGCGGCTTCAACAGTTAATGAATCTGCATATTTGTTAAATACTATAGAAATGTGTTGTGGTGATGTTGCTGTTGCTTTTTTTATTTTAAGCTTATCGGGAACACCTTTAAACATAGATAGATTAACCTTATTTTCTTTTTTTGCAATAGATAGCAAAGTGTCGTAGAAGGCTATCTCTTCGTCTATATCATATAGTTGATTGTTGTTGACATCGTTAATAGCAGCTAGTTTGTAGGTGCCCTCTTTAATATTATTAAGTAGATAGCTGCCATCCGGTTTTGTTTTTGTAAAATAATTAGGCTTTTGTTTTACAACTGCCGAATCAGAAGTGTTTTCGTACAAGCAAATGCTTATATTTTTTTTTAGTTCGTTTGTTCGAGCATCTTTTACAATACCACTCACAGTAAAAGAGTCAAGATAAGCACCGGTAGAAAAAACATAGCTGTAGCCTTCAGTGATATTGTTTTCGGTTATGTCGCGAATAGAGCTGCCAAAATTAAAAGTATAGGTAGTGTTTTCTTTTAACGTGTCCGTTAGCGTTACGAAAATTTGTTTCTTTTTATGTTTTATGTCAGGCTGGTATTTTAATGTTGGAGATACAATAAGCTGCCCGTTTACATCTTTCAAGTCAATATATTCGTTGAATTCTAAATAAATGTTTGAAGGCTTTATGTTTGTTGACTTATTTGCCGGCACACATTTTACAGGTAGGGGAGGAGTAGTGTCTGTTTGTCCGCCCGATGGATTTACCATTTGCGCACAGGAATACAGCAGTAGTAAGCTGATAGTGAAAAATGCTATTTTATACACATGTTTCATTGTTCCTGTTCGTTAGTTTTAGCCATGCTCTTTAGTTCATAGCTCCCAGTTTCTAAAATGATTCCACCCCAAGTCTTCGACAGGCTCAGACTGACTAGCGCGGTCATGTTGAGCTTGTCGAAATAAGTGCGCTGAAGTTTTAAAATAATTTTCATTTATGTATTTAAACCTACGGATTTTCAATCCATAGTAGTTAAGCTAGCAGCATTATAATTTTTTCTAATCCCAATTTATCGTCTTCGTTAAACGAATTTAGTGTTTCGCTGTCTATGTCTAATACCATTGTAATAGTATTGCTGTTATTATTTTTAATTGGCACAACAATTTCTGAGCGAGACAGACTACTGCAGGCTATGTGCCCCGGAAATTTATCCACATCAGGAACAATAATTGTTTTTTGCTCTTTCCACGCACTTCCGCAAACGCCTCTGCCATAAGCAATGCGGGTGCAAGCAATTTGTCCTTGAAACGGACCCAGTACTAATTCGTTGTTCTTTACAAAATAGAATCCCACCCATAAAAAATCGAAGGTTTGTTTTATGGCAGCCGCAATTGTGGCTGTGTTTGCAATAATGTCGCTTTCGTTTTGTAATAGCGCTTCCAGCTGAGTAAATAACTCGGAGTATTTTTCTTTTTTATCGGTCGATTTAATAAATAACGTTTCTGCCATAATTATATTGAGCTTGCAAATGCAACAGATGCCACGCTAATTTTGCATGTGTTAACTTTGGAGAGTTCTTTTACACACGCTTCGATTGTAGCTCCAGTTGTTATAACATCATCTACTAAAAGTACGTGTTTGTTTTCAAGAATTGAAGCATTAGTGATGCTAAATTTATCTTGAACATTATCCCATCGCTGCCATCTCGATTTTTTTGTTTGACTTTCGGTAAAATTTGTTCTGATTAATAAGTTTTCGGGACTGTTTATGTTGTATTGATGTGCAACTCCATCGCTAATAAATTTACTTTGGTTATAGCCCCGTGCTTTAAGTTTTTTAGGGTGAAGCGGAACCGGCAATACCAAATCTATTTTTTCAAATCTTTTTCCTGCTTCTATCTCTTCGGCAATTTTTTTTCCAAAATAGAAACCTATTTCTTTCTCTCCATCATATTTTAATTTGTGCATCAAGGTTTGAACTTTGCTTGCCTTGTCAAAGTATAAAAGGCTCATGGCGTATAACACATCTGTCCGCCCCCAAAATATTTTTTCTATACTGTTGTTGGCTTCTTTTGCAAATCCGGTAAATGGAAGGTTGCTATTGCACAATAAGCAGAGTATATGTTCGTTTTTAAGAAGTGAATTGCCGCAAGAAGCACAGTTATTGGGGAATAGTAAAGAAAATAAATCAGACAGCATGGGTGCGAAAAAATAACTATTTAATTTTGTATATTGTACAATCAAAATAAAAATATCAACATGGAAAATACAGATATTAAACATAAGGAAGAAGAAAAAAAATCAAAGAATAGACTATTTATATTTATTATTCTAGTACTTGCACTTCTTACTGTGCTATTGGGTTATTTGTATTGGAATGAAACACAAAAAGTAAAACGAGAAATACAAGAGAAAATTGTTTACATAGATAAAAGTACTGGATTTCAAAGGGAGTTGGCGGGGCTGAAAGAGGAGTATTTGAATTTGCAAACACAAGACGAAAATCTAAAAAAAGAATTGTCAGATAAAATTGCTGCGATTGAGGAGTTGGAAAAGGAAGCTGCAAAACACAAGGATGATGCGTATATTATTTCTAAACTAAAGAAAGAAGCTTCTACACTACGAAGTATTATGAAACATTATGTACACACCATTGATTCATTGAATACTGCCAATCAATTAATAACTGCCGAGAAACAAAAAGTAGAAGCTGATTTAAGTTCTGAAAAAAATAGAAGTTCGCAATTGTCTAAGGAGAAGGAAGATTTGCAGGGAGTTGTAGCACTTGGTGCAATATTAAATTGTAGCTCTATAAAAGCAATTGGAATTAATTTAAAATCCGGAGGAAAAAAGGAAGACGAAACAAGTAAAGCAAAACGTGCAGAGCGTATAAAAGTAAACTATACAATTGGACGCAATAATATTGCGAAAAAAGGAGAGCACGAAATTTTTCTTCGCATTATAAGTCCGGATGCAAAAGAGCTTACGGCCGCAATGGACGATGAGCACAAGTTTGCAATCAAAAATTTATCAGGATACTATGCCGCAAAAAAATCATTCAACTATAACAATGATGAAGTAAGCGGAAGTGTTTTTTATGATTCAAAAGATGGATTTATTCCGGGTAAGTATGTAGTTGAATTGTACTCAGATGCTGCACTTATTGGGCAAACTACGCTTAGCTTAGATTAGAAATTTTTCGAGGAATATTTGTTTGTTACCTCAATAAAGTAACAAATCCTTTATACTCTACTACTTCGTTATTATTGGGTTTGGAGTGTGTTAGCACGTAGTAATACGTGCCATCACTCGCGGTTTTGCCATTTTTGGATGTGCCAGTCCAGTTTATATTTTCTTCGTTTGCTTCAAAAATAATCTCGCCCCATCTGTTATAAATAATACAATTTACGGTGTTACCCGGAGCGGATGTTATTGTCCAGTTGTCGTCAATGCCATCTCCATTTGGAGTAAATACATTGGGTATTTTTATTTCTGTAAAGCAAACTTCAATAGTTATTTCTTTTTCTATAGTAGCGCAAGATGACGTTGCAATTAATTTGTAAGTGGTTGTTTCCTCTAGGGTTGCAATTGGGTTTAGTATATTAGGATTACTTAGCCCTGTGGTAGGTTGCCAATTATAAGTATAGCAGTTGGATGGGGTGGCTCTACTTAATTGAACAGAGCCTCCGGGGCATATATTTGTATCACTTTGCACCAAATTGTTTTCCGAAGTAGAGTAATATTTTAAAAAAACATTCGGAAGTCCGTAGTTATAGTAAGTTCCTGAAAGTGCAGAAATTACTGCGCTTGCTAAACCAGGATTGGAAAAATTGTTGGGTGTGTTGTAAACAGATAAGTTGGAACCGTCAGGAATATATAGTTTTCCGTCCGGCCCTTGCTGTATAACTGTAATGCCAAACATTCCTGTATTGTCTTGTATTTCAGATGCAGCTACATTTGACGCAAATCTATCATAGCGCCTTATAGTAGATGAAAACCAACTTGCAATATAAATTATAGAATCATTTGGAGAAAAGCAGACACCCCAAGTCCAGTCGCTGCCACTGTATAGCAAACGTTTGTTCGATACCACCCCTGTTGTGTTATCAAAATCGTACATATTGGCTTCGCCACTATTGATGCCGGTTACAACCAAGCATGTTCCATCTTTTGATATTGAAATAAATCCTTGTGTTGCAGTGAAAGGACTTGCAAAGGTTTTTGTAATTACCGGAGTTGTATTTATACCATTGCAATCAACTAAATAAGAATAAAATTCTCCATTTTCGCGGAGCACAACAACCCAGTAGTCGGTTCCATTGGCGTGTGTAGCAGCGGTAATACGTTCTTGCACACTGTCAATCAACGCTATCTTGTTGTCGCCAGCTACATACCCGGGTTGTGTGCTTAAATACGAAAGGTCAATATCTCCACTGCCTGCATTTAACGAGGTGTTTACAACTGTGTAATATAGCCCATCCCATTGTCCTTGTGGGCCAAGAAAGTTGCAGGTAATTCCATCGGTTGTAAAAACGTAGTATTTATTGGTGTCGCAAGGATTGTTGGTTATTAAAGCAGATTGAGCGGAGCTGCCATCTCCGGACAATTGTTTGTTCCAAGAGCTTCCGTCTGCATTGGGCATTAGCGAATTGTTTTTATCCCAAATTTGCAATCCATCGGTATAAAACAATGTTTGACCGACACTATTTGCAACAGATGCCGAACCTTCGCTAGTGCTTATACTACTGGTAATTGGGGTAGGCGGTATGGTGTTGAAGTTTACTCCGGCATTAAATCCAAAATGCCACATGTTTCCTTGTTTACCTTGGGAGTGTAAATTTAAAATAGAAATAAGAAAAACAAGTGTAGTGGCAATCGTTTTGAATCTCATTGCAATAAGTTACTTTATTTTTTCGTCATTTTTATAGGTGCTTGACCTAATAATATTTCCCTGCTCATCAAACTCATTCCACGCCCCTTCTTTTTTGCCTTTTATATATTTACCGCTAGTTTGTAATCTGCCACTCTCATAGTACTCGTAAAACATACCTTCTAGTTCATTGTTCTTATACGAACCTTCACTTTGAATGTTGCCATTTGATTTAAAATATGTTTTGGTTGGACCCTCTAGGTTGCCTTCTTTGTAAGTGTATTCCATGCTTAACATCCCTTCTTGAAAGTACCACTGTGTTTTCCCGTGTCGTATTCCGTTTTTAAAAGTGCCTTTTTCTTGTATTTTTCCATCTTCGTAAGCAACTAATTTTGTGCCATGTACAACACCTTTTTTATAGTTTGTTTCCGATTTTAATTTTCCTCCACTGGCAAATAGTTTATATGCTCCATCTAATGTGTCGTTGGAGTAATGAGCTTCCACTACAATAAATCCGTTTCGGTCAGTAGTAATTGAAACTCCATTCTTCTGTCCATTTTTGTATGTTGCTAGTTGGCTTATCATTCCGGTGTTGTAGTAGGTTAGCCAGGTGCCTTCTCTTTTATTGTTTTCGTATTTTCCAATCCAATTTTCGCCCGCTTCGTATTCTTTCCAAATACCTTGTTTTCTTTTTTGGGAGTCCACTTGATTGGTGTCTAATGGTACGTTTTGTGCAGCTAAAATTATACTTGATAGGAAAACGATAATAAAATTTACGGTCTTCATAAGTTGTATGTTTTTTTTATTGTTTGCTCTGTAACCATTGGAAAGTATTTATATTCCAATTGATGAATTGCTTCCGCTAATGCAGCAGCATCTACAATTGATTCTATATTTATGCTATGTTGAAATAGAACTTCTCCCGAATCAAACTTCTCGTCTACGTAATGTATAGTTATTCCACTTTCTCTCTCTTTGTTTTTTAAAACCGCTTCGTGCACTTTGTTGCCGTACATTCCTTTACCCCCATATTTAGGTAATAAGGAAGGATGAATATTGATGATTTTTTTAGAGTAATTTTTTAGGAGAGATGTCGGAATTAACCACAAAAATCCAGAAAGGACAATAAAATCTATATGCTTGGATTTTAGGTCTGCCACAAACTGGTCGGACGTAAAATAGATTTTATCTAATACAAGAAGCGTTTCAATGGTGTGTTTTTTTGCTATATTCAATACTCCTGCATCTTCTTTATTACATACAATTAGCTGTATGGTGGTGTTTGAGCTGGATTTATTAAAATGAGTAATGAGGTTTTCGGCATTTGTACCAGCACCCGAAGCAAATATGGCAATGTTTACCTGCATAAAGTATAGCAAATGTAAATCATAGTGCTTGTATTTTACAACAATTAAGGATCGTTTAACTTTTTTATTTATTCGAGATTAAATATCTAGTAAAAATTTGCAAGCTTCCAAACAAATCAATACTTTCGTAGCCCTTGTTCTTTTAACTAAGAACAACAAATGCCCGGATGGCGGAATTGGTAGACGCGCTGGTCTCAAACACCAGTATCTTCACGGATATATCGGTTCGACCCCGATTTCGGGTACGTTTTCAGTTAAAAAGTTTAAAGTTTGTATGGATTTGCGTCTTTCAAACTTTAAACTTTTTAACTATTAAACTTTAAACTTCTTATGGCACGCCCTAGCTTTGACGACATATACATGGAATTGGCAGTAAATCTGTCTAAGCGGTCGCATTGCGTAAAAGCACACGTGGGAGCCGTTCTTTCAAAAGACACACGTATTATTTCATTGGGCTATAACGGCCCCCCAGCCGGAACCCACAATTGCGATGAAGAATGGCCGGGACAAGGTTGTGCTAGAGATTTAAAAGGAAGTTGTTCATTGGCTTTGCATGCAGAACAAAACGCAATTTTATATGCTCAAAAAAATAGCGTTTCTGTTGAGGGAACAACTTTGTATGTTACTCTTTCTCCTTGTATTGCCTGCGCCCGTGTAATTTATACAACGGGAATTAAAAAGGTGTTTTATTTAGATTCGTATGCCGCTTTCAAAGGGTTTCCGATTGACGAAGGTGTTGCATTTTTGCGCAAATTTGGCGTGGAGGTAGTAGAATATACCAACCGAGACTTCTTGGAACGTAACACACTCCGTTAATGCAGCATAACCGAAAATTCCAGATTCTACTTCCGTTACTATTTGCAATAATTTTAATCATTGGTGTATTTATTGGCATTAAAATATCTGCTACCTATTCCTCAGATACCTCCTTATTGCAGCGCATAGCCACCAAACAAAGCAGTAATGATAAAATAAATCAGATTCTTGATTACATACAAACACAGTATGTAGATACTATCAATCGAAAACAATTGGTGGATAATACTCTGCAAGAAGTGATGCAGCAACTCGACCCTCACTCTGCCTATATTACTGCCGAAGAGTCTAAAGCGGCAAACGAACCATTACAAGGCAACTTCGATGGGATTGGAATTGAATTTAATATTGTAAACGACACAATTCGTGTTATATCGCCCATTGTGGGTGGACCTTCGGAGGCACTCGGTATTCAGCCCGGAGACAAAATTGTAAAAGTAGAAGGTAAAAGTGTGGCTGGAGTAAAAATCACTAATAACGATGTGTTTAAAAAATTGCGCGGCCCGAAAGGTACAACAGTAAACATTTCTGTAGAGCGCAGGGGGATTAAAAAATTACTTGACTTTTCAATTGTTCGCAACAAAATCCCAATTTACAGTGTGGATGTGGCCTACATGATTACAAAAGAAATTGGCTATATTAAGATTAGTCGTTTTGCCGCAACCACATTTGATGAATATCTAGAAGCGTTCGAAAAATTACGAAAACAAGGGATGAAAAAAATGGTTTTGGATATTCGTGGAAATCCAGGTGGATTGCTCAACGCTGCGATAGATTTGTCGGATGAATTTTTATCCGACAATAAAATGATTGTTTATACCGAAGGTAGGGCGCATGGTAGAAGAGAATACAAAGCCACTTCTTCCGGGGAGTTTGAAAAAAACGAATTGGTTGTTTTGATTGACGAGGGATCTGCTTCGGCCAGCGAGATTGTTGCAGGAGCTATTCAAGACAACGACAGAGGGTTGGTGGTTGGGAGGCGTTCTTTTGGTAAAGGGTTGGTGCAAGAGCAAACTGATTTTCCAGACAGCTCGGCTATTCGGCTTACTACAGCCAGATATTATACCCCCACCGGCAGATGCATACAAAAGTCGTATAAGAAGGGCATTGAAGCGTATTTGAAAGAAGAATACGAGCGCTTCGAGAATGGTGAGTTGCAAAGTGCTGATAGTATTAAATTTATCGATTCATTAAAATTTAAAACACCTGCAGGCAAGATTGTATATGGTGGTGGTGGAATTATGCCTGATTTGTTTGTACCAATGGATACTGTTGGGAGAACAACGTATTTAACAGAACTCTACTATAAAGGAGTGGTTAATCAATTTGCATTTGAGTGGGCAGATAAAAACCGATTGCAATTAAAGACCAAATTCCATTCAATAGAACAGTTTGTTTCAGACTTTGAGGTAGGTGATGATATGCTCGAAAGGCTTGTGAAGCAAGGGGAGAGTATGAAGATAAAAAAGAACGAAGGGGAATTTTTAGTATCAAAGGCATTGTTAAAACAAAACATAAAATCGCTTGTTGCCCGAAATATTTGGGGGGCCGAAGGTTATTATAAATCGCAACAATCTTCCGACAAGGCTATTGGTAAGGCCATAGAGGCTTTGCTCCGTAAATAATGGCTATTTTTCTTTTGGATTTTTCCATTTGAGTGTATTGTCTTGAGTTTATTAGTCGTTAATTTGGAACCATTTGTGGGTTTTTTCGTACAATATATCGGAATTAGCAGTAGTCAAAAAAAGTAGAAACCATAAAATTGCGACTATTATTTTAGTATATTGTACGTAGTAAGTCTTTCAATAATTGCTATTAACGGATGATTGTCAAGAGAATAGAATATTTGGTATTTTTATTTTTTGTTATAAGTAATTTGCTTATAGGTCAAACCTATACAGTAAATTCTACAAACGATGTGGATGATGGAACTTGCGATGGAATACACTGTTCGCTAAGAGAGGCAATAAACGACAATGAAAATGGAGGAGGAGGTGGAACTATTAATTTTAGTGTAGGCGCTGCTGTAATAACATTAACAGCCGCTTTGCCCGCTATGGCTGCTCAAGTTTTTATTGACGGTACTTCCAATACAGGTTTTGTAACTAATACCGTTGTTCCCTTTGCCACAACTGTGGCTAATCCGCTATCTTACCAAAATATGGTTTGTATTGATGGAGGAGGCACAGGAGCTTTTGATGGCTTAGTGTTAAATGCAGGGTCAGACGGTAGTTTGATAAAGGGGTTAGTACTAAGAAATTTTGGAACGGCAGGTAGTTTTGGCGACTACGGAATACATTTAAACTCCAGTTCTTCGCATACTATAACCGCTTGTTACATAGGTATAGACACCGATGGCTCTACCACTACCTATAATACCGATATTGGAATTTACATTGTAAACTCTGCCAATAATCTTATAGGCGATGGAACTGCATCGGGTGTTAATTTAATAAGTGGTTGTAATATCTCTGGTTTTGGGTCGTTCGGGCAAATTATCATGTCCGGAGCCTCCTCTACAGGAAATATAATAAAAGGAAACATTATTGGGCTGCAAAAAGATGGAACAACCCGAGCCTCTAAATACGCCACCGGCATTTTACTTACTGGTGTTGGAACAAGTAATACCATTGGGGGAACGGGCATCAACGATGGCAACTTAATTTCTGGGAATAGTAGTAGTGGGATTTTCTGTTCTAGTATAACTACCCCTCAATACATATACGGCAATCGAATTGGTACTACGTCTACCGGAAGCTCTGTAATAACGGGAGCTTCAAACCCACAAACCTATGGCATTTATTTATCCAACTCTTACTCTTTAATAATAGGTGGTACATCTGGTAGTTTCAGAAATATTATTTCAGCTAATACCAACTCCGGAGTTTATTTAACAGGCTCATCTTCTTCTGCTAATCAAATAAAAGGAAACTACATAGGTATTGCAAGCGATGGCGCCACTTTTATAACTAGCAATACACAAGATAATGGAGTTTATTTAACAGGCTCTGCACAACGAAATACTATTGGTGGCACTGCTACAGGAGAAGGAAATGTTATTAGTGGCAATTCTGATGGTACATCAACCGGATATGGTGTGTATTTAAATGGAGTTACCTCCAATACGTTGTTAGGAAATACTATTGGTCCGCAAGTTGGGGGTTCTACAGCTGTAACCTCTACCACACAAAGCCATGGAGTATATTGCAATGGCTGTTATGGAAATACAATTGGCGGTAATTCCTCAACAATAGCCAGAAACATTATTTCGGGTAATTGCGATAATGTCTCAAATGGTTACGGCATCTATCTTACCGGGGCCGGAGCCAGTTCTAATACAATTATTGGCAATTATATAGGAGTAAATTCTGCAGGCACTGGTAGGGTGAGTAACGGCACACAAGCGTTTGGTATTTATTTGGCATCCGGAGCAAAATCGAATCGAATAGGAGGAACTTCTACTTCAGATAAAAATGTTATTTCTTCCAATCGGAATGTTGGATATACAGCCGGAACAGGCATACATTTGAGTGCAGCAACCTCTAACACCATAATAGGAAATGTTTTAGGCTTACAAGCAGATGGTATAACCAATAGCGCGAATTCTATTTCTCAGTACAATCTTGCGCTCTACAATGCAAGTTTTGGAAACTACATTGGAGGTTCTGCTGCCGGAGAGGGCAACATCATTTCTATGGCAAGTCAATATGGCTTATATCTAGATGGCTCTGGCACATCGGGCAATATTGTACGAGGTAATTACATTGGTGTGGGCTCCGATGGAGCCACCAAAAGCGGTTATCAAGAGTATGGGGTGTATATAACCAATAGTGCAGCATTTAATACTATTGGAGGAAATAACACCGCAGACGCCAATGTAATATCCGGTAATCAAAATAATTCCACCTCCATTGGTTATGGGGTTTACATTAATGGTGTTAGTTCCAATACGGTAACAGGAAATATTATTGGTTTGCAAAAAGATGGCTCAACTCTAATAAGTTCTAATGGACAACATTATGGAGTTTATTTAGCCAACAACTCTACCAATAACACAATTGGAAATACAATTAGTTCGGGCAGAAACATTCTATCAGGAAATGCCACTTATGGCGCATACCTGACAGGGGCTGGCTGTAGCGGTAACAACATAAAAGGCAACTACATTGGTTTGCAAAGCAATGGTACTACAGTAGTTACATCTTCTTCACAAGACTACGGAATATATTTAACCACCTCTGCATCCGCTAACACCATAGGCGGCACGGCAGCAGGAGAAGGAAATGTAATAAGTGGAAACGGAGACGGTGCCGGTACACCCACAGGCTGGGGAGTTTATTTAAATGCAGCAAGTAGCAATACGGTAGTAGGCAATTTTATTGGTCCGCAAAAAGATGGCTCTACTATTGTAACTTCGGCCGTAGCTTCTATTCAAGCCTTTGGAGTTTATATAGCCACAGCTCCTTAAACAATGTTATTGGTAATACCCAAACCGCAGGTGGAAATGTTATTTCAGGAAATAAAAGTGCAGGGGTAAATTTCAGTGGCTCCGGTACTACCGGAAATATTGTCAAAGGAAATTTTATTGGACTGCAAAGCAATGGCACTAGCTTTATGACATCATCTGCTCAAGGAGGGGTTGGTCTAGCTGGCTCGTACAACACAATAGGAGGCACCGCTGCAGGAGAGGCAAATGTAATTTCGGGGAACACTTCCGGTATTGGAGTTGGGGGAACAAACAATTCTGTTATTGGAAATGTAATAGGGCTACAAAAAGATGGTAGTACTTATGTAACCTCCCATGCTCAACAAACGGGTGTGGATATATCTGGTACTAATAATACTGTTGGTGGTGCAAACGCTCAACGAAATATTATTTCCGGGAATGAATATTCGGGTGTCACTATTACTTATCCGGGAGCAACCGGAAACGTAGTAAAAGGAAACTACATAGGATTGCAAAGCAATGGCACTTCTTTTGTGACAAGCAGCACCCAAAATTATGGCGCGTATTTATATGATGCCTGTATGTATAATACCATTGGCGGAACTGCAGCCGGAGAAGGAAATATTATATCAGGCAATAACGATGGTGCTGCAGGAGGGTATGGCATTTATTTAGGAAGTGCGTTAGATTATAATCCCGAATCGGTAAGTAGTAATACCATAATTGGAAATACCATAGGCCCGCAAGCAGATGGCTCTACTGTTGTTACATCTTCTACCCAAAAATATGGTATCTATTTCTACGATTTTGGAGATGGAGAATATATGTCAAACAACGTAATAGGGGGAAATGTATCCGGAGCTCGCAATATTATATCTGCAAATACAGAGGCGGGAATTTATATTTCTAACTATACAACAGGCGCTAGTATTAAAGGAAATTATATAGGATTAGCAAGTAATGGAACATCTGCTATAGCTACATCATCACAAGATTATGGCATTTATATTTCGGGAGGAGCTTCATCCAATAGCAACACCATTGGAGGTACGGCTTCAGCCGAGGAAAATACAGTTACAGGAAATACAAATTCAGGTATTTATTTAAACGGAGTATCTTCTCATACTATTTTAGGTAATGTAATTGGTTTAAATAGAGGTGGACTTGGGGAGGTAAATAGCGATCAGGACTATGGTATATACTTGGCTAATGGGAGCACCAATAATCAAATAGGGAGTGGCACAACCGGAGCTCGTAATATTATTTCATTAAATAATACAGCGGGTATTTTGCTAACAGGAGCAAGCACTTCAGGCAATAGCATAAAAGGCAATAAAATTGGAATAGGTTCAGATGAAGACGCATCGGGCATATCTTATACCATTGGACAACGCACTGGAATATCGTGCCATAGTTCTGCACATTCCAACACAATAGGGGGAACCACCAGTGGCGAAGGAAATACTATTTCTGACAATGGTGATCAATTAAATGACTCAAATGGAACAGGAATTTTACTAAGCTCTGTTACATCCCACACAATACTAGGTAATATTATTGGGTTAAATCCGGATGGTGTTTCAGAAGTTTCGACTGCAAATAGTAGTGGTCAGGGTGTTGGGATAGACATAAGTAATTCGTATGGAAATCTCATTGGAAACGGAACTTCTTCCGGTAGAAATATAATTTCAGGGCACGAATATGTTTTAACATTTGGATATAACGCCTGGGGAATAAGCATATCCGGAAGTTCTAGTGGAAACAATATTAAGGGGAACTATATAGGTTTAGGTAGTGATGGAAGCACAAAAGCTTCGAACGACATAGGGGTATATTTATCAGGCACTTCTAACGGAAATACCATTGGTGGTACAACAGCTGGCGAAGGAAATGTTATAAGCGGAAATATAAATAGTGGTATTATTTTAGAATCGAGTGGAGTAGATAATGTTTTTGGAAATCATATAGGTACACAAGCAAATGGTATGAGTTATGTTTCTTCGAATACCCAACTAAACGGAATTTATGTTAATAGCAATAACCAAACTATTGGAGGCAATGGTTCGGGTAAAAGAAATATTATTGGCGGGAATGAAACAGCAGGCATCTATATAAATACCAATATGACCGGTACCATTATAAAAGGAAATTACATTGGAGTGGGAACTGACGGGGCTTCCGGCATTGCTTCTTCTTCGCAAGATGCAGGAATTCATCTGTTAAGTGGCGCAAATGGCACCCAAATTGGAGGCACCTCTGCTGGTGATGGAAATGTAATTTCTGCAAACTATGGAGCATTATCGTCCGGAATCATATTTTTTAACAACAATAATAATAATGTAGTTATTAAGGGTAATATAATAGGTTTGGCTGCAGATGGTACTTCCGGCACCTCTAACTACTACCAAAATATTGGGATTAGGGTAGTTTCAAATACTTTAGGCCTACAGATTGGAGGGGTGAGTGCAGCCGAGAAAAATATAATTTCTGGAAATACCCAAAATGGCATACGCTTATTTTCAACCACCACCACTGGTGCCAAAATACAAGGAAATTATATTGGATGTACTTCAACTGGAAGTGCCCCTACAGGAACCGTTCAGGCTTATGGAATATATATCAGCAATGGGAATATTGGTAATGCTATTGGTGGTAATAGTGGGGCAACCGGGCAAAATCCGTATGGTAATGTAATTGCACACAATGGTACTGCTGGAGTTTATTTAACCGGGGCATCATGTACAGGAAATTTAATTTCGAGAAATTTAATTTACTCTAATGCCAGTGGTGTAACCCTAGCATCTAGTGCCAATGCAAGCAAAGCAAAACCATCCGTAACAGCCTTTAATGGAACAAGTGTCAGTGGTACAGCCACAGCCAACGATACGGTAGAAGTATTTAAAAACAATACAGGCAATTGCCAAGATGCAATGACATACCTTGGGTCAGTATTAGCTAATGGTAGTGGGGCGTGGAGCTTAAGTGGTGTAACTATTAATAATGGAGAAAGTGTTACCGCCACAGCGCACAGTATCAGACAACAATACCTCTGAATTGGCTACTACCTGCATGGTGGGCCTACCGATAGAACTATTAAGTTTTACAGCCGAAAATATAAATAACGAATACGCCCAATTAAAATGGACAACTGCCAGCGAAACGAATAACGATTACTTTACAATTGAAAAAACACAAGACGGAGTTAATTATGAGTTTGTTGCAACTGTTGATGGAGCTGGCAATAGCTCTCAAATACTAAATTATGCAACAATTGATACAAAGCCTTTTCAAGGCACATCTTACTACCGCCTAAAACAAACCGATTTTGATGGAGCATATGATTATAGCGAATTGGTAGCGGTAGAGTTTCAACGTTTAAAGTTGGAAAGTTCTCTACTGATGGTTTACCCTAATCCGGCAACCAATGGTAATATCAATGTAGCATTTACCGGACAGTCCGGAGAAGAGGTGTTAATAGTAGTGCACGATGTGTTGGGCAAAGAGCATTACTCCAAAGCATTTATTTTAGAAGAGGAACAAATAATAACAAACATAGAAACTAACCAAAATTTAGCTCCCGGTTTATACACAATTACCGCAAGTAGTAATAACAAGCTTTACAATAAAAAACTAGTTGTAAGGTAGTTTTGTTCCCCCCTTTTTAGCTTTCAAATGCTAAGAATAACATTTTTTTAAATTGATTCTTAGTATTTTTTAGACTATATTTAGTCAAAACCTGCTTATTTACAATGAGAAATAGAATTAACTATTCAATTCTTCTTTTATCTTTTTTAACCCTAATCCATTCTTGTAAAAAAGATGCCGAACTTATTTTAGACAATAACGCACCTCTATACAAAGGGCTTTCCACCATAAAACTCGAAAACTATGTGAATAAACTATACATAGATTTAATAGGAAGGGAGGCACTGCAAACCGAACTGCAAAGAGATGTTGAAATTTTACGTGCCTCTGATGTAAGCATGGCAGCTCGAGAGGCAATTGTACTTAGGTTGCAAACAGATGAAACGTATTTGCCCGGAGATTCCTCTTACAAATATGCTTACTATAACAAGCTTTATGAAATGGCAAAAGCTAGAACGTTAGAGTCTATAAGCGATCAAGACATAATAGGGAATTGGATTTATGGGCATTATCAATATAATGTTGTTGTAGATTCGACTAATGGAGATTCTCTTGGTGCAGAAATAAATAGGATTGAAGTTCGAAAACTATGGGCTATACACGATTCTCAATCCAAATACCGAAACGATTCGATTGATATAAATGATGTTTTTTATGCAATGGTGTACAATAAAGTGTACGATCAGATCAACATGAATTCTTTCAATTTTATTAATGCTGTATTTAATGATTTGTATTACCGCTTTCCAGATATTAATGAATACAACAAAGCCTATGATATGGTGGAATACAACAAGCCTGCAACACTTTTTGGAATGTCTGGGCAGAACAAGGGAGATTTTATAAAAATAGCAACAACCTCGCACGAATTTTACGAAGGATTAATTTGGTGGACATACAAGAGCTTTTTATCCAGAAGCCCATCTTCCAGCGAGATATACACCTATATACAAGAATTATATGCCGACCATGATTTACAAAAATTGCAACGAAAAGTGTTGATTACGAATGAATATGCAGGATTTTAAAATGAATGATTGTATAAAAAAAATAAATAGATAAATAAATGATTTTTTTAATAACTCAACGCACTATTTCGACAGGCTCAATATGACCGAGCGAAAGTCAGCCTGAGCCAGTCGAAGACTTTGTGGCGTATTTAAATTGAAAGTGTATAGTTTCAATTAACAAACTTTAAAATGAAAAAAATATTAATTACATCAACCCTTTGTCTGTTTCTTTTTGTGGTAGGTTGCAAAAAAGAATTAGAGCCTACGTATGATGTAAATCCCATTACATTAAACCCTAGCACATCTGGTAAAACAAAACTAAAAACCAACGAGCAGTTTGTGGCTATACTGCATGCCAACCTTTTTCAAAAGGCGCTTAGTGCCAATCAAATTTTTGAAATTAGTCAGACAATAGAAGCTGTGGGGGATAAATCGTTGGTGCGAGAATTGGTAATTAATAACATGTTGAACGATGTAAGCAAAAAAGTATTAAAGCCAACCCATGTAGAGATGATGGCCGATGTAGATAAATTTGTGAACGACACCTACAAGCGTTTTTATATACGATATCCTACCGAAGCAGAAAAAACATATGTAAAAAACTATATCGAAACATGGGGGAAAGATTCCGGAGGCAACTTAGACTCTACAAAAATTTCGCCTGAGATAGTTTATTTCTCATTCGTTTTATCTAACGAGTATTTGTACTACTAAAAAGAGCAAACATGAACAGAAAAGAATTTATAAAAAAAACAGGATTGGCTGCAGCCGGTGCCTTTGTTGCTCCTTACATACTTCCATCGGGTAGGTTGTTTGCAAGCACAGGTGGAACAGCTCTAGTAGATCATGTTGTTTTAGTAATGATGGCGGGTGGCATAAGACACCAAGATTCTATTCAGCAGTTGTATTTAAAGGGAAGCCAGTATTCTAGTTATACAGGACCTTCCGGGGATTTGCCAAAATTAGATATCAAAGGAAATGTGATGTATAACTTGTTGGAAGGGCAATCTCCTGTTTACAATAAAACTGTTTCTACAAACAATAGTGACTATAATGCGGCCGGTAAAATATTTTATGGTCCATCCGGTTCCGGAGATTCGCATATTGACCCCATTTTTCAGCAAGGAAATACCTTGCAAACACAAGGCATATTTTATAAAAAAATCAAAAGCTCTTCTCCCGGACATTACACTGGCCTAAATGTTTTGTTGCAAGGAAATACCTTACTTTCTCAAGGATTGAAGCAGCGGCCGCTGTATCCTACCATATTTGAATATGCTCGTAAGTACAGAGGTTTAAAGGCTACCGACACCTGGTTTGTTGGATACGGAATAGGCAACTCTATTCCACTCTTGTCTTACAGCCAGCATCCTAATTGGGGTGCAAAGTACGGTGCTAATTTTTTAGTGCCTGATGTTATTTTTGGAAATAAAAAATCGTTGACAACTCCTTTAGGAGAAAAATATTTAAAAGATGCTAAGATTTATCATCCGGATGAATATGCCAATTTGTATGGGCTTAAAAACTTTTTAGACAATACTTTCGAGCAAGTTGGAGTTACGTATACAGATATTGGAAACACGGAGCAAGAGAAGCACGATATAAAACAGTTTATGCAAAATATGTTTGGTGCTTCATATAATAATATTAGATTCCCTCTTATACACAATGGTTCTGCAACTGTTAGAGATCCGCAAGGAAATATAATTGGAGGTAGTTATCAATCTGTTGATACAACCGCAGTTGGATACGCTATTGAAGTGATGGATAAATTTAAACCGAAACTTACGGTAGTAAATATGCATGCGGTGGATGGTGCGCACCAAAATTACCCTTCGTATTTGCAAAATTTGCATGTGGCAGACCATAGTGTAGCGCATTTGTGGAAATATATACAAAGTACACCAGGCTTTCAAGACAATACCATCATGATAATTGTACCTGAATGCGGAAGAAATTTGCAACCAAACGCAATTAAGGATATTAATAATTTGCTGGGCTACGACCATTCTGATTTAAACACACAAGATGTGTTTGCTATGATTTTAGGTCCACAAAATAGTACCGCTTGGACACAAGGTCCTTCTTTAGGACACATGGTTGATTATAGCACTTCCAATAATAATCAAACTGCCGATATTGTGCCTACCATTGCGCATGCAATGGGCTTTTTAACAGATTTGCAACAAGAGCATCAGCAAAATAGTTTTTTATACAATACACCGGTATCATTATTAAGCACTCAAAAACTAACATAGCATGAATAAATATTTAGTTCTTATTGTTTTAGTCTTGTGTTTGGCTATTGCATTTAATTCGTGCAAAAAAGATCCGGAGTTTGACAACCCGTATGACGATCCCGCATTGCAAGATCCGGGGCCATCTCCAGGTTTAAATAATCCGGCCGGAAATAATTTTGCCTATCTGTACGAAAAAATATTTCGACCAACTTGCGGAAATGTTCAATGCCATGATGGAACCTTTATGCCCGATTTCCGAAGCATTTATAGCTCTTATAACACGTTGTTGTACGCGCCAACATTCAATCATGGTTTTGATAGCACTATTATGCAACCACTCCCACAAGTTTACAGATACCGTGTGTTGCCGGGTAACTCAGATTCTTCTATGTTGTATGTTCGTTTAACACAAGCTCTGCTAGGTACGCAAGGAAGGATGCCATTTTTACTGTCTAACAATCCTAATAGTACTGACTGGACAAACAATGCAGACACCTACATACAAAACATAAAAGATTGGATAAACGCAGGCGCAAAAGACATGTTTAATAATTCCCCAACTCTTGGCAACAAACAACCACAAACGGTAGGCTTTATGGCATTCCCTGTAGGTAATACAAGTAGCGCATATCCTAGATTTGATAACCCAAATAAGAGGGGTTCCATTTTGGTTCCGCAAGGCTCGGTTGATTTGTGGTTTGCGGTTGAAGACGATAGCACTAGTGCTGCGGCCATTTCAAACAATACCATTAAATTTGCTAATTCTGTTTTTAAATTAGATACTACAGCCGCACAGAATCTTACTGTTGTTACAAGCCCTATATCGGGACCTAAGCTATTGGATGTAAATACTAGCGTTAGCTACACCAGGAAGATTACAATCAATACAGCTACTTATTCCTCGGGAACGGTGTTGTATGTTAGATTGTATTTGGATGATAACGACCAACCTGTCGTTACTGAAACACCTAATATAGGTGTCGCTAAAAATGTATTCGAGTACTTTACATTAAAAATTCAATAGATATGCAAAAGATTTTTTTTATAGCAGTATTGTTTTTGTGTATTATTTCTTGCAAAAAGAAAGATAAGGAGTTGGCTTTGGAACCTACTATTGAATTGGAAAGCGTAGAGCCTACAAGTGTTATGGAGTTTAGGGATAGTGTAATTGTTACACTATCCTATAAAGATAACAATGGCGATTTAGGAGATGAGTCGGCCGATGAAAAATCGGTTCATGTAAAAGACAGTCGCTTACTAAATGCAGATGGATATCACCTAAAACCAATAACACCTAATAATGAAGAGTTGCAAACACAAGGCAAAATTCGAATCAAGTTGAAAAATATGTTTCGCTTAGGCAATGCAACGCAAGAGAATGCTACCCTATCCATTAAAATAAAAGATAGAGCCGGGAATTGGAGTAATGAAATTGTTACTTCCTCTATCGCTATTCATGATAGCCTATAAATAATCCATGTTTAATGCAAGCTACTGTTGTAAGAAAAATATTTTTAGTTGCGCTACTTGCATTTTCTGCAATTGTGTTAAAAGCACAAGTGCCATCATTCAATATGATTCTGAATGGAGATACTACCATAACTGAATGTAAGGGTAAGGTTTATGATTCTGGTGGCCCCTCTGGGATTTATAGTGCAAATGAACATAGTATTTTTCGTATTTGCTCCAATTCTAGTGTAACTCTTAATTTTTCGTTTTTTGATTTAGAGGCCGGGTCAGATTCATTGTACGTATATGATGGAACTTCATTGATAGGCGGATATACAGGACAGGTTTCTCCAGGTGCAGTAACCGCAACCTCGGGATGTATGGTGTTGGTCTTTGTGTCCGATTTTGCATTAAACAAGTTTGGTTTTGCAGCACAGTGGACGTCCGTTGTTGCTCCACCTGTGCCTCCTACATTCTCTGTATCTCCGCAACCTGCTTGTAGCACCAACACAGTCGATTTGTTATTCAGTAGAAATATTCATTGCGATTCGTTAACAATAAATGACTTTTCAGTGTTTAGTATTAATAACACATTAAACCCTCTTACCACAGCTGTAGCCGGTTTAATTTGTGTAAATGATAGTACTCAAAGTGTACGAGTTACACTAAGTGCGCCACTTACAATTAACTGTGAGTATGTGGTAAGAGTAAATTACAGTATGCTTGATAACTGCGATAGTTTGTGGACATTTATTTTGAGAGATACCTCACTTGTAAACGACTGCCCGTTCGTAATTACAGCGACAGCTCTTCCTAGCTTTTCTGTTTGCGCAAATACCTGTACACAGGTAACCGCATCAGTAGCGCCAACGGGTTGTTTAGCATACAATTATTATTGGAGTCATGGTTTGCCGAATGGCGCTGTACAATCTATTTGTCCTACCGCATCAACTATATATACTGTTTCTGTGCAGCCTGCTGTTGGTGGACCAATTCAAACAAAAACAATTTTAGTTTCTATTCTTTCGCCTACCATTACCTTCCCTGGACAAGACACTACTATTTGTCAATCGGTTAAAGCATTTACGGTTTTAGCAACACCACCGGGCGGCAGTTGGAGTGGCGCTGGAATGCTAATTACCAAGCCCGGCACATTTAATCCCGATTCTGCCGGAGGTGGCTTACATACTATTTATTATACTATTGGTGGACAGTGTAAAGATAGTTTGCGAATTACGGTTAATGCAGTTGATGCTGGGCTTGCTCAAGCTTCATGTCCGGGAGCTCCCTCATTTATGCTTTCCGGAGGTACTCCTCCGGGTGGCGCATGGTCAGGCACGCCATTTGTAACAGGTGGCGGATTGTTTAACCCCTCTACGATTGGCTCATATACGGTTGTTTACACATCCCCAAATGGATGTACCGAAAGTAAAGTTGTAACAGTTGGTTCGCTAAACATAAATAGCAGCAGAGATACTATTTGTGAATCAATAAGACATTATCAATTAAATTTCAGCCCACCGGGTGGTACGTGGCTTAACAACAATTGGGCTTTCTCCGATTTGATAAATGGTATAATTCAGCCGCAATTCATGAATCCCGGAAATCAAAATTTTGTTTACTCAATTAATGGATGTACAGATACGATAAAACTGTATTTAAAACCGTCTGATGTTGGAGGAAATTTTGTAGTGTGTCAAGGTACGTTGGCCGATACGTTGAGAATTCCTGACCCTCCCGGAGGCACATGGGCAACAGTTTTTCAAACTTTTGTTGGCCCTTCCGGCTTGCAAACCAATTGGGGGTTTTATGATCCCTCTGTTCCACCCAATAATTCAGAAGAGTGGTTTCAATATACCGCTCCAAATGGATGTATTGATACGCTTCGGATTTACACACGTAGTACTGAGGTGTCAGTTGATACGCTTTTTTATTGTTCCACTGATATGGATTCTGTTTTTCTTAATGCCTACAGAACTCCCGGTGGAGGGCTATGGACAGGGCCTGCGTTAATAAGCTATCCGCCAGTGTATGACAGAAAGTTTTATTTTAAACCCTCCTTAGCCGGACCAGGATTACACACATTACTCTATACTGCAAATAATTGTACAGATACCTTGCGCATTGTTGTTTATCCCGGCACATTGTCTTTTGCAGATACTTCTGTATGTTCCATCATGCCAACATTTCCCATCGACCTACAAGTTATAGGAAATGGAATTAAATGGTATGGATATGGAATTGTGAATGCCGACTCCGGCTTGTTTAATCCGGCAATTACTGGGTCGGTTACTTCTACAGTTTATTACACTACGCGTGTTAACGGATGCGGAGCATCTGTAGATGTTACTGTGTATCAATTTACAGCAGCACAAATAAATGGATTAAACACTACTTATTGTTTTAATGATAGTGCATTTAATTTATCTGTAAACCCAACAGGCGGTGTGCTTAGCGGTCCAGGTATTGTAGGAAATACCTTTAACCCTTCCATTGCTGGGAATGGAGCGCATCAGATTGTCTATTATTATGTAGGTTCCGGAGGTGCAAGTTGCTCGACTTCTGATACCATACAAGTTACCGTGTACCCCGCAATCACAACAACATTAACTGCTACAAACGATTCGTTGTGCATTGGAGATAATGCAATTATTTCCTTAGCTGCTACCACCGGAGTTCCGTTTGCAAATATTACATATGCATGGAATAACGGACTGCCTGCAATTAATACACATCAAGTATTTCCGAGCATCACTACCACGTATATAGTAAATACCAACGATAATTGTTCGGACGAAAAAACAGATTCTATAACAATTCTTGTTTATCCTACATTTTCTCAAACTGCAACTACCACAGATACCTTGTGTTATGGATTGTCTGGAACAGCTGCAGTTACTGTCGTTGGAGCCGGAAGTAATTATGCTTACTCATGGTCAACAAATCCTGCAAAAACTACCGCTTCTATTACAGGATTAGCAGGAAATATATATACAGTTAAAATAACAGATAAAAATTCAGGATGTTTTATTGATACCGTGATTAAGATTCCGAGCTACACTAAAATTAAATCACTTTTTTCTGTGAATCCTAAATACGCCTGTATTCCATACGAGCAAAGGAGTTTAACAATGCTTGATTTGAGTTTGAATGCACAAACAGGTTTTTGGATTTTTAGTAATGGAGATACAATTCCATTTGTTAAAGGGGTTAATCCTCAAATTACACTTCAAGATCCAGGCAATTACTCTGCTACACTATTAATATACAATGAAGGTGGCTGTACTGATGAATCTTCTGTTGATATTTGCATATTGGAGCCTACCTCTATTTTTATTCCTGATATATTTTCTCCGAACGGAGATGGATTGAATGATGTGTTTTATGTGCGAGGCAAGGGAATTAGAGAGTTAAAGTTTGTTGTGTACGATCGTTGGGGCGAAAAAGTATTTGAAACAAAAGATTCCGGTATAGGATGGGACGGTACATTTAGAGGCAAAGACGTTCCCGCGGGAGTTTATATTTGGCTTGTAGAGGCGGAGTTGTTCGATGAAACTGAAATTTCAGAGAAAGGCAATCTAACATTGGTAAGATAGTAATTGGTAATAAGTAGTTAGTAGATGGTAAAATAAATGCGTATTAGGAATTCTATAAATAGTAAAAAGAATAGTATCCTATTGATCCTTTTTGTGAGGGGTGATATGCGTATGCTTTTTTTTAAGCGACATCTATTACTAATTATCATATGCTTACTACTCAATCCATTTACAAAGGCGCAAGACATACACTTTTCTCAATTCTATTTTAATCCTACCATGCTAAACCCTGCTAATATTGGCGTGTTTAAAGGAGATTATAGGTTTACGACCAATTATAAAAATCAATGGCAGGTAGTTGATGATAGTTATAAAACCATGTTTGCATCGGCAGAATTAGCTTTGCCTGCAAAGCGTGTGGGAGTTGGCATTAGTTTTTTTAATGACAAATCAGGAAGTGCAGCATTAAAAACGAATCGCGTAGCACTTGGAACATCTTATACAATGCGAGTTAGTAGCAATACGTCATTTTATTTTGGTGCGGAAGGAGCTTTTGGGCAAAAAAGTATTTCGTATAACGATAATTTAAAATGGGATAGCCAATACAACGGGAATTATTACGATCCATCCCTGTCATCGGGCGAATTGTTTGGCAATCAAAAGAAGAACTATTTGGATATTGGAGCTGGTGCGGCTTGGTCGTACATAAATAAGTTTGCCGATTTTAAATCAAATGCAGGTCTTGCTGTATACCATCTAAATAAGCCGGATATTAGTTTTTACGGAACCAAAGAAGGAAATAAATTACCAGCTAAAATAATTGCAAATTTAAATTTTCAAATTCGTATGGGCTCCGGTAAGAATTTGTTTGCATTGCCCAATCTCTTGCTTGTAAGGCAAGGCCCTTTTTCCGAGATTATTGCAGGAAGTATGGTTAAGTATATAATTGGAAAAGACAATGCCTCCGATTTGGTTTATACCGACCGAACAACTTCTTCTGCAGTTATGTTGGGAATACATTACAGATTAAGAGATGCGATAATTGTGAATGCTGCATTTGAGTTGCAAAAGTCTTTGTTACTAGGGTTTAGTTATGATGTCAATGTTTCTAAATTACGTGCTGCTACGGTCTTTCGTGGAGGCTTAGAAGTGTCATTGCTTTACAAAGGTGCATTTTCTAACTAGGTTTTGTTTTCCCTTTTATTGTTTTTATTTCTAAAACTTTACTACACTTATTGTAAATTTGAGTATGACCATACAAGAACTATACGAACGTGTTTTTTTAAAACACCCTATCATTTGTACTGATACAAGAAAAATAAAACAAGGAGGATTGTTTTTTGCACTAAAAGGTCCAAATTTTAATGCAAATACGTTTGCAAAACAAGCAATAGAGCAAGGTTCCGCATTTGCTATTGTGGATGAGCCCGATGTTGTTTTAAATGAAAAATATATTTTAGTAAACGATGTTTTAACGACATTACAAGATTTGGCTCGCTACCACAGAAGTGTGTTGCAAATCCCTGTTATTGCTATTGCCGGAAGTAATGGCAAAACGACAACAAAGGAGTTAATGAGTGCAGTTTTAAAAAAACAATACAATACCTATTCTACTCCCGGAAACTTGAACAATCATATTGGGGTTGCATTGTGTATCCTAGAAATTAAAGCCGACCATCAGCTGGCTGTAATAGAATTGGGTGCTAATCATGCCGGAGAAAACGCATTTCTATGCACCATTGCTCAGCCCAATTTTGGTATTGTTACCAATAACGGAAAAGATCATTTGGAAGGATTTGGTAGCATAGAAGGTGTAATAGCTTCGAATAATGAATTGTACGATTATTTAAAAACGAAAAATGGATTTGCTTTTGTGAATGAAGATGATAGTGTACTAAATACACTAAGTAAGCAGTTGAAGCGAATTACGTACGGAGTTTCCCAAGATTCCTCTGTACGGGGCAATGTTACAGGGAATCAACCATTTTTGCACGTTGATGTGTTTCTTAGATATGCGCATTCACTCCCGTCACAAGTTGGCATTAGAACAAATTTGATTGGTAAATATAATTTGCCGAATATATTAGCAGCAGTAGCTGTTGGACATTATTTTGAAGTTAGCAACGAGTTGATAAAAAGTGCCATAGAAGAATATGTCCCCAGCAACAATAGGTCTCAAGTAATTAAGACACCAAAAAATGTGTTATTCATGGATGCGTATAATGCCAATCCATCAAGTATGTCTGCTGCAATTGAAAGCTTTGTAGAGATTGAGTCTCCATCCAAAATTGTAATTGTAGGCGATATGCTTGAAATGGGTTCTTTTAGTGAAAGTGAACACGAAGAAATGGTTAGATTTATGCAATCAAAAAAACTACAAACCGTTTTTTTAGTTGGCAATGAGTTTGGAAAAACAGCGGCTCCGAGTACTTATAAAAAATTTGCTACCACCAAAGCATTGGCCGACTGGATTAAAGAGAATCCTATTTTAGATAGCACAATTCTATTAAAAGGTTCGCGGGGAATACGGCTAGAAGAGTTAAAGGAAGTTTTATAACTTTATCAAATTAAATTACCTACAAAAGATAAGATACAACACGGTAAAAAACATGAATATGAAGAAAATATTACTAGTTGCTTTTATTGTTATCGCAGCAGTTGCAACCTCTCAAACAATTAGTAGTGCTATTGTTCCGCAGTTTATTCAAGGAAAAAGCACTACCAATAATGAGCGAGTTCCATTTTATTTTTGGGCAGAAATCAGCGGATTAATTCCGGATACAACATACAGGTATTACACAACGATTGATACTTTGAATAGTTCTCCTTCTAGTAATGGGGCCGGTAATCCAATTTTAATTAATGCACTAGGTAATTCTTTTTTGCGTTCTACTTCGCTTTCTGTTGCAACTTTGGGCAATTACGATTCATTGAAAACAGATTCTGCTGGTGTATACAAAGGGTGGTTTGGTTTAGAGCCAACCGGGAATGATCGCTTTACACCCGGAAAATTTGTGTACCCACAAATAAATATAAATGATGGCATGGGTGGCAATTCTGTTGCTACACGAATTAAGGCATCTAGCTATTTAGTACGAGTAGTAAATTTTGGAAATGTAGCAAGTGATACATTGCAGTGTTCTTCTTTGATAGATAGCGTAACTGGAACACTGTTAAATACAAAAGATTTTGCTTTGTTATATGACAATACAGCTGGCTCGGGACGGCCGATATCAATTGCAGTAATTGAGAAGGATGGGATTGTGCAGAAAAATATTTCCTCTTACATACAGTATTACAGAGATGTTGATACGATTGATTATTACTGGGCTACAATTATTCCCAACAAGTTGCCAAATGGCATTCAGCGAGTTGAGTTTAGAACAAAATCTCTGGGGGCATCCGTTGCCGGTGCCACTATTATTGACAATGACGGTGTTTGGTGTTCAGGATTGAGTACGATTAACCCAAGACATGGCTCAACAAGTAAAAATTTGAAATCCTTATTTATCTTGAATGCCAATGCCTCTATACCTTCTTCTATACACGCAGCCCAAAATTTGAATTACTCTGCAACAGCTAATACTGTTGGTATAAATTTCTTATGGAATTTTGGAGATGCAACATCAAACCAATTAGGAGCAAGCACAAATCACACATACACTACTCCTGGCTCATATACTATAACACTAGTTGCTTCCAATAGTGCCTGTGCAGATACTTCTTACTTTGCGATTAATGTTGGTGCTAATTTATCTGTAACCGATTATTTTCAAAAGGATATAACTGTTTTCCCAAATCCAAGTAGTGGAGTTGTTTCAATAAAAACAAACTATTCAACAGAACTGAATATTGTAGTTTTAAATATATTAGGAGAAGCTATTGGAAGTTATTTAGTGAAACCAAACGTTATATTGTCTGTAACTATTGCTAATAAAGGGCTTTATACCTTGGTTGGATTGGATAGTAATGGAGGTGTATTGGGCGCTAAAAAATTGCTGATAGAGTAAATTTTTCTATTCGTATTTTTTTTCTTCAGTCAGTTTGCCCGTTTCATCATAAAATTTCCAAACACCGGTTGGTTTGTCGTCTTTAAAAAAGCCTTCGTATCGTTTAATTTCGTTTGGGTAATAAACAATGTTTGCTCCATCTCGAAGTCCGTTGGTGTAAAAACATTCACTCCATAGTTTTCCGTCTTCGTACCACGCAAACCATTGTCCTTGTCGCAACCCACCAGCGTATTCGCCCTTCATTTTTAATACCCCATTCGAATATTTTTCTTCGTGTACTCCGTTATATACTGGAGCTTTTTCTTTACTAGCAGCAACAGATGTGGTTGCTATACTTGCGGTATCGGTATTGTTGTTGTTTGTTTGTTTAGCCGATTCGGTAGTACATGCAGAAATGCACCATATAAGTAGGAGAGATAAATAATTAAAAAACTTCATAAGAATTATTTTTTTCTTTCGATCGTAAAATTCACCAAATTAATAAGCGATTGTTTGTACGTATTGTTTTCAAAGTGTTGCAAATGATTTAATGCTTTTTCTTTGTATTCATACATTTTCTGTTCAGCATACGTTATGCCACCTTTTTCTATTACAAAATTAAATAGTTCAGTTATTTTATTTTCGTCTGTATTGTAGTTTTTTATAATAGAAATCATTTTTCGTTTCTCTATGAAACTTGCTTGTTTTAGGGCGTAAATAATAGGTAGTGTAAGTTTTTTTTCTTGCACATCAATTCCAACAGGCTTTCCGATATCCTTTCCATCGCCATAATCAAACAAGTCGTCTTTTATTTGAAAAGCAATGCCTACGCATTCTCCAAATTTTTTCATGGTTTCAATCGTGTCGTCTGTCGCACCTACAGAGCATGCTCCGGCTGCACAGCAAGAGGCAATTAGGGAAGCTGTTTTTTGACGAATAATATCAAAATATACATCTTCGGCAATGTCTAGTTTTCGGGCTTTTTCAATTTGTAGTAATTCACCTTCGCTCATTTCTCTAACTGCAGTAGATACAATTTGCAATAGTTTAAACTCACCATTATCCACAGAAAGAAGTAGTCCTCGAGATAAAAGGTAGTCGCCAACTAATACAGCAATTTTGTTTTTCCACAATGCGTTGATAGAAAAAAAACCTCTGCGTTCGTATGAGTCGTCCACTACATCATCGTGCACTAATGTTGCGGTGTGCAGTAATTCTATGAGTGAAGCAGCTCTGTAGCTTGATTCTGAAATAGGACCTAGCATTTTAGCCGACAGAAAAACAAACATGGGGCGTATTTGTTTCCCTTTTCGTTTTATGATATAGTATGTTATCTTGTCTAATAGCGGAACCTGGCTTTTCATCGCCTCTTTAAACTTGCTTTCAAACAAGTCCATTTCTGCTGCAATAGGTTCTTTTATGGTATCTATATTTAGCACTAGCTTTTTTCTTTTAGTTTTCTACTTTCAAAGCCTTCTTTGTTTTTGTTGGCCAATTGTCCACATGCTGCATCAATATCTTTTCCTCGGCTTCTTCTTACATTTACAATAAGTCCATTTCTTTCTAAGTGCGCTACAAACGCCACCAATCGTTCGTTTGTTGTTTGAAAAAATTCGCCCCCATCAATTGGGTTGTACTCAATAATATTAATTTTTGCAGGAACTCGTCTCGCAAAATCAACCAATTCTTGCGCATCTTTTACGGTGTCGTTAAAGTCTTTAAATATAATGTATTCAAAGGTTACACGTGTTCCTGTTTTTTCGTAAAAATAGTTTAACGACTCTGCTAACGCATCTAATGTATTCGATTCATTAATCGGCATAATTTTGTTACGCTTCTCATCATTAGCGGCATGCAGAGATAGTGCCAAATTGAATTTAGCTCCATCATCGCCCAGTTTTTTTATCATCTTGGCAATACCCGCAGTAGATACAGTAATACGCTGTGGCGACATGCCAAGCCCGTCTGGAGAAGTAATCCTTTCTATTGACTCCCAAACATTTTTATAGTTAAGCAAAGGCTCGCCCATGCCCATGTATACAATATTGGAAAGTGGTATGTTGTATTTTTCTAACGATTGATTTCTTATTAAAACTACCTGATCGAAAATTTCTTCAGCGTCTAAATTTCGTAACCTTTCTAAACGACCTGTGGCACAAAACTTACACGTTAAACTACATCCAACTTGAGAGGATATACAAGCTGTCATTCGCTCCTTTGTGGGAATTAAAACGCCTTCTACAATATTATTGTCATAAAGTTTAAATGCATTTTTTATAGTGCGGTCTGAACTAACCTGAAACTCGTGAATTTTTACAATTGGAAACGAAAAATTATTTTCCAGTAAAGAGCGTGTGTCTTTCGAAAGGTTCGTCATGTCTGCAAAAGAGGTGGCTGCCTTTTTCCATAACCATTCATATACTTGCTTGGCTCGAAAGGCTTTATCGTTATGTGCAATAAAAAAATCTTTCAACTCCTCTAAAGTAAGCGAACGAATATTTTTTTTAGTTGATGTACTATCTGCCATAAGAACCGTAAAGTTACGAATAATAGGTTTATTCATAGCAGTAATTTAGTTGACTTAAATACTAAAGATGTTATTTACTTTGTACTTTTAGATATGCAATTTTTTCAAGCCGATTTACTTTACACAGTTTCCAATGGGGTTATCCCTAATGGTATTGTGGTTGTTGAGAACGATGGAACCGTGATAGAAGTGTTGCAGGAAGATAAATTTTTTGGTGATAAAACTAAAATTTCAAAATACAAGGGAGCTATCTGCCCCGGCTTTGTGAATACACATTGCCATTTAGAACTATCCTATTTAAAAGGCTTAATTAAGCCACAGACAGGACTAGATACCTTTATTCAGCAATTAACTGAGGTGCGAAATAATTTCACCACGGAACAAATTATGTTGGCCATTGAAAATGCTTCTGCTGAAATGCACGCAAATGGAATTGTTGCCGTTGGAGACATTTCGAATACAAATCATTCATTTGCTTGCAAAAGAAACGATAAGATACATTATCATACTTTTATTGAATTGTATGGCTTTCATCCAAATAGAGCAGAAGCAGCATTTTCCCATGGCATGCAGTTGTATGATTTTTACAAAAAGAACATTTCCGAACACGTTTCTATAACACCACATGCCCCATATTCGCTGTCTAGAAAGCTGATGGAGAAGATAAATCAAATAGATAACAAATTGCTTACTATACACAATCAAGAATCGGAGAATGAAAATTTATTTTTTAAAGAGAAGCAAGGTGCTGTTTTAGACAGATTACATGCATTTGGCATTGAGACTGACTTTTGGAAAGCTACCGGGAAAAGTTCTTTGCAATCGATACTTCCGCTGTTTAAAAAAGGCAGCAATCTATTGCTGGTACACAATACGTTCACATCAAAAGAAGATATTGCTTGGGCGCTGCACAATTGGGAAATGGAACAGTTGTTTTGGTGCTTTTGTCCCAAAGCAAATTTGTACATAGAGAATAAATTGCCTGATTTTACTTTGTTTTTGGAGGGGAATGCTCAAATTACAATTGGGACAGATAGTCTAGCTTCTAATAATGGACTATCGATTTTCGAAGAAATTAAAACAATACAAAATGCGATTCCCTCAGTTTCGCTGGAAATACTTATTAAGCAAGCAACCTACAATGGGGCAAAATATTTGGGAGTCGAAAAACAGTTCGGTAGCTTTGAGAAAGGCAAAAAGCCCGGTGTTGTTTTGATTGAAGGTGTTTCCGGACAACAATTAAATTTTTCGAGCAAATCACGGTTAATAAAATAAGTGTTAAATAATTAGTTTAAATTGTAAAAAGGGCTTTATTTGCTTAAATTCACGTATTAAAGTAAATGTATAATGTCAACAGTTAAATTTTCTACTCAAAACATGGTATTCTTTTCCGAGCTTCGAAAAAGAGTCGATTCTTATTTTAAACAAAATAATATTAAATCAACCGGGAATTTCAAGTTGTATGCTAAGACAGTAATTCTTTTAGCTGCATTTTTTGCATCTTATATTATCCTTGTGTTTTTTACTCCATCAATATTAATAAGCATAGCAATTTGTTCTTTTTTAGGATTATGCATGGCATTAATTGGTTTTAATATTATGCACGATGGTGCTCATGGCAGCTACTCAAAGTACAAATGGTTAAACGAAACAATGGCATACTCACTCAATATGATGGGGGGCGCAACCTATTTATGGAAGTTGAAACACAATGTAAATCACCATACCTTCACTAATGTGGAAGGGTTGGATGATGATATTGATATCCGTCCATTTATGCGCATTCATTTAGAACAGAAGAAATATTGGTTTCACAGATTCCAACATATTTATGGGCTCCTTTTGTACGGAGTTACCTATCTATTTTGGATTTTTTATCAAGATTTCAAAAAATATTTTTCAAGTAAAATAGCTATTGATACCAAGCTTCAAAAAATGTCTTTAAAGGAACATGTTATTTTTTGGGTAACAAAACTATTTTATATTGCTGCGTTTTTAGTATTGCCTATTTATTTTGTTGGATTTGTTCAAACGCTTGTTGGCTACGGTATTGCGGTTTTTGTTACAGGTTTAACAATTGCAGTTGTTTTTCAACTGGCACACGTTATCGAAGATGTAAGCTTCGTAAAGTCTGGAGAGCGAGTGGTGGATACAGAATGGGCTATTCATCAAATTAATACCACTGCTAACTTTGCCACAAAAAGTAAAATTGTTACTTGGATGTTGGGAGGCTTAAATTTTCAAGTAGAACACCATTTATTCCCTAAAATTAGTCATGTACATTATCCAAAGATAAACCAGATTCTTAAGGATACATGTAAAGAGTTTAATGTTGCATACAAAGAGTTTCCTACAGTTGTATCGGCTGTAAAATCACATTTACTATATTTAAAGCGAGTAGGTGTAGCCTAGTTTTCAATGAAGTTTTCAAATGCAATTTCCGATTTTAGAACACCGCTGCTTTCAAATAGGTGGTTGCAGTTATTTATAATTGCTTTTCTATCGGTTTGGGTTTCTTCATTTATTGGTACTTCAGACATTAGTAACTGGATTTTAGAAAACACGCTTGTTTTTCTGTTTCTATTCTTTTTAATTTTTACGTATAGAAAACATCAATTTAGCGATTTAAGTTGTTTACTTTTTTGTGTGTATTTAAGTTTGCATGTATATGGTTCAAAATATACCTATGCCGAAAATCCTTTTGGTTATTGGCTTCAGGGGGTGTTTCAGTCAGAAAGAAATCATTACGATAGAATAGTGCATTTTAGTTTTGGTTTTTTATTAGCCTATCCATTACGAGAGGCGTTTATGAACTGGCTTAAATTTCCTACATGGGTATCTTGGGCATTACCAATTGAGATTACCCTTTCCATTAGTGGATTGTACGAGCTCATAGAATGGGCTGTTGCAGATGTGTTCTTTAAAGCACAAGGAGATGCTTATTTAGGCACACAAGGTGATATTTGGGATGCACAAAAAGATATGTTTTTGGCCACATTAGGCGCCATACTCGCAACTACAATTATATCTATTGTAAAGAAAGTGTTCAAAATAAATAAGGCTAAACAAGCTTAGTTTTTCCCAACTAATTTTTCGAGTGTAGATTTTGTTGTTGGCTCCGATGGTCTTGATGCGTTAGAGTCAATAATATTTCCATCGGTATCTAACAATATAAAGCGCGGAACGCCTTCTATTACATAACTTTTGATGAATGGTTCTTCCTTATTGTCGGTAAATAATTGAATTCCTTTTAATTCTTTTTCTTTCACCATTTTCTCCCAATTATTTTTTTTATCGAACACACAAATACTTACAAAAGCAATATTTTTTGAATGGAAATCATCTTCCAACTTTTTCAAATGCGGAATTTCTCTTTTGCAGGGTCCACACCAAGTTGCCCAAACATCAATATATACGTATTTTCCTTTAAGGTTGTCAAGGCTAACCATCTTACCGTTTATGTCCACCAATTCAAATTTTGGAGACGGTAGGCCTCTGGTTATTTTTTTTAGTTTTTCGTACTTTATTGCAATGCGTTCCTTTTGCTCCTTATTCGTAGCTATTGATGTATAAAGATTGTAATATTGATTTAATTCTTTTGTGTAGCTAATGCCCATTTTAGCAGATTTAAAGGCTAATTCTTCTTTTATAATTTTATTTTCAACCGTTTTGTCAAGAAAATTTAAGTACGAAAGAAAATAGTCGGAAGAGTCTTTTGCGCCATTACTGTATTTTTCGTTATAGTATCTTTCTAAAAGTTCAATGAAGCCGGGCATACTCAATAATTTATCGTTATTCACATCAAAATCTGCATATGGATTTGGATAACTAGAAGAGGTTTTAAATGAGTCATTTTTAGTAACGTAGGCATGAATCATTCTATAATCTGCAAGTTTAAATGTTTTACTAATGAGTAGTTTGTTTAGTTCGAGCTCTCGAAAATCGGAGCAAAAATCTTTGTGCGCGTTAAATAAATTAACATATAATTTGTATACAGAGTCGGTAAGTTGTAGGAAGGGGGCCTCTGTTAGTTTTCCGTAGTATTCGTAATTGTTTACTTTTTCCAACTTAGCATCTAACAATAGTTTTTCGGCTAAATAATTATTTTCGGCAGCCCCTACACCTTTGTATTTTATACTCTCATCAAACTCTTTGGTGTCGAGTGTAATTTGTAGGTTAAATCCGGGTTTCAAATAAACATTGGTATATTCCTCGCCATAATTGAAAGTATAATACCCACTTGTGGCATAAAATGTGGTGTTGAACTCTCCCTTTTTGGAAACATTAAATATAGCTACCGTTTTTTTATTTGGGTCGGCAATAAAGCCTGAATCGGCTTTAGCATGCATAATTTTTCCTGACAAGATTATGTTACTTTGTTGTGCTTTCCCTAAAAAAGCTATAAATACGAGGGATAGTACCCCGAAAAAGTTTTTTATCATTATAAAAAATATTCTATGCCAATACCGATCTAGAGATTACAATTTTTTGCACCTCTGTTGTTCCTTCATAAATTTGTGTAATTTTTGCATCACGCATTAAACGTTCTACATGGTATTCTTTTACAAACCCATATCCACCATGCACTTGAACCGCTTCTACAGTTACTTCCATAGCAACTCTTGATGCAAAAACTTTTGCCATTGCACCTGCAGATACGTAATCTAAATGACGATCTTTTAACCAAGCAGCTTTTAAGCATAGTAATCGAGCTGCTTCAATTTCAGTGGCCATATCGGCTAGTTTAAACTGGATAGCTTGGTGTTGTGAAATTGTTTTTCCAAATGCTTTTCTTTCTTTTGAATAAGCCAATGCTAGTTCATATGCTCCGGATGCAATACCTAATGCTTGTGATGCAATTCCAATTCGCCCACCGGCTAAGGTTTTCATGGCAAACTTAAATCCAAAACCATCTTCTCCAATCCTATTTTCTTTTGGAACTTTTACATCGGTAAACATCAATGAATGCGTATCGGATCCTCTAATTCCTAGTTTGTTTTCCTTAGGACCAATTTGAAAGCCCGGCATTCCGCGCTCAACAATAAATGCATTAATTCCTTTGTGTCCTTTTTCCGGATAGGTTTGTGCAATTACTAAATATACAGAAGCGCTGCTTCCGTTTGTAATCCAGTTTTTTGTTCCGTTTAATAAATAATGGTCGCCTTTGTCAATAGCAGTAGTGCGCTGTGAGGTAGCATCGGAACCTGCTTCCGGCTCTGATAAACAGAATGCGCCTATAATTTCTCCGGTAGTTAAACGAGTTAAATATTTTTGTTTTTGTTCCTCTGTTCCAAACTGTTCTAATCCCCAACAAACAAGAGAGTTGTTTACAGACATCACTACCGATGCAGAGGCGTCAACTTTAGATATTTCTTCCATTGCCAACACATAGGAAATGGTATCCATTCCACCACCACCGTATTTGGGGTCAACCATCATTCCTAAAAAGCCAAGCTTGCCCAGTTCTTTTATTTCTTTCTCCGGAAATTTTTGATGCTCATCGCGCTCAATTACTCCGGGTTTTAATACATCGTTTGCAAAATTGCGCGCTGCTTTTTGTATTAGTAAATGCTCTTCTGATAGTTGAAAAAACATAAATAGTTTAGTTTAAGTTATTGATTAACAAACGTACAGGAATTTTAGCAAAATATAAACAGGTTTATAGAAATAAAGTTCAGTGAAATGGTTGGTATTAGTAAATAACCAACTTTTGAGTTGCAAGCGTTACACCTTTGTTTTTTAGTTGAACAAATGATAGGTTGTCCGAAATAGAGGTGATGTTGATTTGAATCGTGCTTTCGTTTTGGTTAATAGAATAACTTAGTAGCGTTGTTCCTAATGCATTTACAACAACTACTTCATCAGCACTATATTCTTGTGGAATAACTAGTTGAATGAACCCATTAGCTGGATTAGGAAACAAAAGAAAGGCTTGGTTTTGTCTCTCGATATCATTAATTGAAAGAGCAGATTGTGTAACGCTATGAATAAAGCAATCCGTTGGTCCGGAAGCTACTAGATTATTACTGCTTGATCCAGGGTCGAAATCAACAGTTCCTGCAAATGCTCCTGTGGTTAGTATGTTTCCCCATGAGTCTAATGTGATTGCGTTTCCTTTTTTTGTGATGGGCGCAGTTCCCCCAACATTATATGCTCCACCAAAAGATCCATTTGTATTTAATTTGCAAACAAAAATATCGTAATTGCCAATTGGAGTAAGTAAATATGTTGCGTTACTTGGGTCAAAATCTATAGCTCCTCCACCCCCAATTTTTCCTGTGAAGTATGCTCCTGTTGAATTTGCACAAATCCCATAAGGTTCATCGAAATAGGAAACAGATGTGCCTCCGATTTGATTTGCCCAATTAAAATTGCCTGATGAGTCTAACTGGCATATAAAAATATCTCTCGATCCATTAGAAGTAAGTGTAAAGTTTGAGCTGCTGGGGTCGAAATCAGCACTTCCTGAAAAGTAGCCGGCTATATAAACATGATTAAATGTGGGTGATAGGGCTAATGCAGTTGCGGCTTCTCCACTCAATCCTCCTAGTTTTTTAGCCCAAATTAAATTTCCGCTTGCGTCTAATTTAACAACAAAAGCATCTGTTTGTCCCCAAGAGGTAATTGAATAAGAGCTTGCAGGACTAGGGTCGAAATCGGTTGTAAAATCAAATTGTCCGACAAGATATATTGCACCTACATTATCAACTTGAATAGATTTTGCACGTGTAGAAAATGTGCCACCTATGTTTTTTGCCCAATTAAAATTGCCCGAAGTATCTAGCTTACATACAAAAGCATCATTTATGCCCGATGGTGTTAGCGTTGTAGTTCCAGTATTTGGGTCGAAATCTGCAGGGTCATTAAAATATCCTGTGAGGTACACATACCCCGAATCACTTAAGGTTATTGCTGTTGAAGCATCAGTGTCAGCACTACCGATAGTCTTTGCCCAAATTAAATTTCCTTGTGGATTTAGTTTACACACGTAAATATCTTCAAATCCTACAGATGCTAAGTTATATACTCCACTTCCAGGGTCAAAATCAACACTGTCTTTGAATGATCCTGTAAAATAGATATTACCTGTAGAGTCAAGTGCTATAGATGTTCCTTCATCATTGTTAATACCACCAAAGGTCTTTGCCCAAACAAAGCCTCCGTTAAAATTTAACTTTAACACAAATATATCTGTTCCTCCGTTTGAGGTTAGTATTGATGTATTGGCACTTGGGTCAAAATCTACAGTCCCTTCAAACGTTCCTATGGTATAGCTGTTATTAAATTTGTCGGAAACTATTCCATTACCTTGATCTGTACCGCCACCTCCAACCTTTCCAATAAAATAGAGGTTTTGTGCCGTAAAAAAGTTGGGCAATGTAGTTGCTCCGATAAAAAAAGCTAAAATGATACGTTTTGCCATTGCTAAAAAATTAGTAATCTAACTAAAGTAGTTAATTGTATAGATGTATTTTTAAAATTGAAAATTTAATATATATTGTTTTTTTTAATCAAGCAACTACAATTTCAAATATAAAGAAGTCGAGAAATAACATGAGTCTTACATCGAGGGTAACAATTATTGGAGTAATGTCGGGTACTTCACTAGATGGGTTGGATATTGCGCATTGTACATTTAGTAAGAAGAATGGAATTTGGAATTATAAAGTGAATGCTGCCAAAACTATTTCGTATTCTCCAAAGTGGAGGATTAAATTGTTAGATGCTCATAAATTAAACGGCATGCAACTTACTAAACTAAATGCCGATTTTGGTGTTTTTATTGGTCAACAACTAAATGCATTTTGTACAAAACACAAGCTTAAAGCAGATTATGTTGCATCGCATGGACATACTGTGTTTCATCAACCTCAAAATGGATTTACCTTGCAAATTGGTTCCGGGGCGCATATTGCAGCAGTTGCTAAAATGCCTGTGGTGTGCGATTTTCGTTTGTTAGATGTTGCAAATGGAGGACAAGGAGCTCCCTTAGTTCCCATTGGAGATGAATTACTTTTTCCGCAGTACGATTTTTGTCTGAATTTAGGTGGCTTTGCGAATGTATCGTATAAGCACAATAAGCAAAGAATCGCCTATGATATTTGCCCCGTAAATATAGTATTGAATGATTTTGCTGCCCGGCTTGGAAAGCCTTACGATAACAAAGGTGCAGAAGCAGCCAAGGGAAAGGTTCATCTTAAAATGTTGGAGCAATTAAATGAATTAAGCTTTTACAAAATGCAACACCACGCTAAATCCCTTGGTAGGGAGTGGGTAGAGCAAAAAATCATTCCCATTACAAAGAAGTATAAATTAACACCTCCAGATTTACTGGCTACATTTTGTGAACATATTGCTATGCAAATTGGAGCAAGTATTGCAAGTGCAAAAAGCACGAAAGTATTGCTGACAGGTGGCGGAGCATACAATTCTTTTTTAGTGAAACGTGTGAAGCACTATACTTCGGCTAGTATTGTTATTCCAACAGACACTACAATTCAGTTTAAAGAAGCATTGATATTTGCATTTTTAGGAGTGTTACGTGTAGGCGAAAACACAAACACATTAGCAAGTGTAACAGGCGCAAAATCAAATAGTGTAGGCGGGTGTATTTACCTTAGCTGATGTAGCTTAATTTAAGCATGTTTGTTCTTCCTCTGTCTTTCATTGGCATGCTGGCAATGTTGATTATTAAATCATCAACATTTACATACCCTTCGTCCTTCAAAAAGTTTTTTAAATCGGCAATTGTTTTGTCGGTGCTTTCGTACTTGTTGTAGTAAAAGCCTCGCACGCCCCATACCAAACTCAACGAAGTAAGTAGTGATTTGTTGTCGGTAAAAATAAAGATGTTTGCTTTGGGTCGGTGGCTAGATAATTTAAACGCTGTGTAGCCCGAGTTTGTCATAGAGATAATTGCTTTAACTCCGGCTTGTTTAGCCATTATACAAGCATTGTAGCAAATAGAATCAGAAATAAAAGTTTGTGTTTTTAATACAGGAGAATGTTCTCGGTAGTACACATTCTCTTCTCTTTCTACTTCGTGAATAATTTTTTGCATATACTCTATTACACGAGCAGGGTACTTACCAACAGAGGTTTCTCCGCTTAACATTACTGCATCTGCACCATCCATCACAGCGTTGGCCACATCGTTTACTTCAGCTCTTGTGGGGGAGTAATTTGTAATCATACTCTCCATCATTTGTGTGGCAATAATTACCGGTTTTGACGCCTGAATACATTTGTTTACCAGCATTTTTTGAATAACAGGCACTTGCTCCATGGGCAGCTCTACGCCTAAATCTCCGCGTGCTACCATTATGGCATCCGCCATATCTATAATGTTTTCTATTTCAAGAATGGCTTCGGGCTTTTCTATTTTGGCAATTACACGTGCAGTTTTCTTTTTTGATTTTATTAATTCTTTTAAGTCAACCACATCGGTAACGCTGCGCACAAATGATAAGCCAACCCATTCTACATCATTTTCCAATGCGTAGTTCAAATCCTCTATATCCTTAGGCGTTAAGCAGGGTAGCGATATTTTTGTGTTTGGAAGATTTACTCCTTTTTTAGAAGATAAAAGTCCGCCAATTACAACTTCTGCTTCTACTTCGTCTTTCCCATTTGTTTTTAGAACGGTCAATAAAATTTTTCCATCATCAATCAGCACTGTATTTCCTACCTCTACATCTTTAGGAAATTCAGGATAGGTTATATATAGCTTTTCTGCCGTGCCTATACATTCTTTGGTTGTAATTAAAAGTTTATTTCCGGCAATTAAATCAACACCATTGTTTTCTACGGTGCCTATTCTAAGTTTGGGCCCTTGTAAATCAACAAGAATACCTACATGCGAATTTAATTCTTTATTTAGTTCGCGTATGGTTGAAAAAATTTCGCCCACCACATCGTAAGAGCCATGAGAAAAATTGATACGACAAATATCAACTCCTGCATGGAACATATCTCTTAATACATCTTTGTTAGAGGATGCCGGGCCAATAGTGGCTACTATTTTTGTTTTACTCCAAAATGTTTGTGTTGACATAATTATTATTTAATACGAATATACAAGTTAACGTTTAAGAATTACTTTTCGTAAAAGTGCATTTCTTTGATGTACTTATAAACGGCATCCGGCAGCATATATCGAACATCTTTTTTTTCTTTAATAGAATTTCTGATAAAAGTAGAGGAGAGCTCCATGAGTGGAGCGCCAATCATTTTTACATTTTTATGATTTTGCAAATTGCTCGCGGAGGCCTCTTTTCTGGGATATATATATAACTCGTAATTCTCTAGAATAATTTCATAGTTTTTCCATTTGTGAAAAGTATCTAAATTATCGCTCCCCATAAGCAACACAAATTGATGCAAAGGGTGTTTTTCTTTTAAATATGTTAATGTATGTATAGTATATGAAGGCTGAGGTAATGAGAATTCTATATTGCTGGCCTTTATTTTTAGATTATCTCCAATTGCTTCTTTTACCAGTTGCAACCTATGTTTGTCATTCAACAACGAGCTTTTTTCTTTTAAGGGGTTGTGCGGAGAAACAACTAACCAAACCTCATCTAAATCGGTAAACTCTGCCATGTGGCCAACAATTACCATATGCCCAATATGCACAGGATTAAACGACCCAAAGAATAAACCAATTTTCACGTTGTTAGATGTATACGTTTTTAATTATTAAATCATTTTTAATGCTCTTTCTAAATCTGCAGGTGTGTCTATCGAAATACTTTCGAAATTCGTAATTGCCACTTTTATTTTGTACCCGTTTTCAAGCCATCTCAATTGTTCTAAAGATTCTGCTTTTTCTAGTTTTCCCGCAGGTAGGCTAACAATTTCTTTAAGAATATCGCTTCGGTAGCCATAAATGCCAATGTGTTTAAAGTAAATATGATTATTTATCCATTCGTTTTCTTCTATCCCACGTAGATATGGTATTGCCTGTCGACTAAAGTAAATCGCATTATGTACATTGTTTAGTACTACTTTAGGAATAGTAGGATTAAATAAATCGGACGAATTGTTTAATTTTTTTGCGAGTGTAGCAATTTCGACACGTTCTGAATCAAAGCAGCTACACAACATATCTATTTGTTCCGGATTAATAAAAGGCTCATCTCCTTGTATATTTATTACAACATCATATTCTTTTTCTCCCAGTTGAGTAAGTGTTTCAAAACATCTTTCTGTGCCACAAGTGTGCTGTTCCGATGTCATTACAACATTTCCTCCAAATTGGGTTATGTGCTCTGCAATACGAATGTCGTCTGTAGCAACATAAACAGTACTTAGCAAATTTGATTTTAAACATTGCTCGTACACCCTTTGTATCATGCTTTTTCCGGCAATGTCAATTAAAGGTTTTCCCGGAAATCGGGTAGAAGCATAGCGAGCAGGAATTATTCCAAGTATTTGCATACCTAAAAATAAGATAATAAAACAAGTTTACTTACTCCAAAAGAGTATATTCAAGTATTGTTTATTAACCTATAAACTATTATATTAGATTCGAAACGATAAGAAATAGCCAAATGAGAAGAATAATTACATTCTATTTTCTACTAAATTTTTGCGCAAGCTTTGCTCAGGATATCCATTTTTCGCAATATTTGCAATCTCCATTAACCATGAATCCTTCTATGGCAGGTGCTAGTAAGGACATTCAGGTAATTGTAAATTATAAAGATCAGTGGCGCAGTGTTGCTTCTCCCTATAAAACGTATGCAGTATCGGCAGATGGCAAGTACTCTAGAAAGGGTTGGGAGAAAGGCTTTTTGGGCTATGGAATTAATGTTTTTAGGGATGTAGCTGGAGATGCCAATATGGGAACTACACAAGCAAATATTTCTGCTGCTTACCATGTTTATACTTCTGCCAAAAGTACATTAGGCGCAGGTTTGCAAGCAGGGTTTGGACAAAAAAGCATCGATTTTTCTAAGTTGCAATGGGGCAATCAGTACGATGGAAGTAAATACGACCCTAATCTACCAACCGGAGAACCTGTTGGAAGTAGTTCATTTATATACCCGGATTTTGGTGCAGGTGTAGTTTGGAATTATGGAACTTCGCAACGAACAATAAGCTCTAACGATGGAATTAAAGCAAGCATCGGAGCATCTATTTACCATGTTAATAAACCTCGGACTTCCTTTTATAGTGCAGCAAATGATAAGTTGTATCAGCGCATAACAGTGCATGGTATGTCTGAAATTGGAATTAAGAATACCAACGTGTCTCTTATTCCTAGCTTTTTGTATAACAGACAAGGGCCATCGCAAGAAATTATTCCAGGTTGTGCGGCACGTTATATGCTTAAAGAAGACTCTAAATATACAGGCTTTGTAAAAGGTGCTGCCGTTTCATTAGGCGGATTTTATCGGTTTAAAGATGCTTTTGTAGTAACAAGTATGTTGGAGATTGCAAATTATGCCTTTGGAATTTCGTATGATGTAAATACATCTTCGCTGAAAGAAGCAAGTTCAGGACGAGGTGGTTTTGAAATTTGTTTGAAATATGTAAATCCAAGCCCGTTTGCATACCGTTCTAAACCTAGCTTTTAATATTTTTTAAGCTCCCATAAATTCTTTTTTTCGACTTTTTTAGTCTGATTTTGCGTTAAGTAAATAGTATGGTTATTCTATATGATTTACCATTTCTAATTGCGACCTTTGCATACTCGTATGATTACCAAACCAACCATAGATTTGATATTGGATGCCGCTCGGGTGGAGGAGGTAATAGCTGATTTTATTACACTTAAAAAACGAGGTGTAAATTTTATTGGAAATTGCCCTTTTCACGATGAGAAAACACCTTCTTTTACGGTGTCTCCGGTTAAGGGTATTTACAAATGTTTTGGTTGTGGTAAAGCCGGTAATTCAGTAAATTTTGTGATGGATCATGAGCAAATGTCCTATCCAGAGGCATTACGCTACCTTGCAAAAAAATACAACATAGAAATTGAAGAAGAGTACACCAAAGATTTGGATGTGCTTCGAGAAGAGCAAACAGAGCGCGAAAGCTTATTTGTAGTAAACACATTTGCACAAAATTATTTTAGCGAACAACTACTTACCACTGACCTTGGAAAGTCCGTTGGGCTTGGGTATTTTAAAGAGCGTGGCTTTACGGAGGAAACAATTAAGAAGTTTCAGCTCGGAATAAGCCCTGACGATAGAAAGGCATTACTAAATGCAGCCCTGCAAGCAGGATATAAGCTAGAGTATTTGATTAAGACAGGATTGGTAATTGATGGAGAGAGGGGAGCTTTCGATCGTTTTTTTGATAGGGTGATGTTTCCAATTCATAATGTAACGGGCAGAGTGCTTGGTTTTGGAGGCAGGATATTAAAAACCGACAAAAAGGCGGCTAAATATATAAACTCGCCAGAGTCGGATATATACAACAAGAGCAAAGTTTTATACGGTTTGTTTTTTGCAAAAAAATCAATCGTGCAAGAAGATTCTTGTTTTTTGGTAGAGGGTTACACCGATGTAATATCAATGCATCAGGCAGGAATAGAGAATGTGGTGGCTTCGTCCGGCACATCACTTACGGTAGATCAAATTAAACTGATAAAACGCTACACCAATAATATTACCATTTTGTACGATGGCGATTTTGCTGGTATCAAAGCTAGTTTCAGAGGTATTGATATGATTTTGGAAGAAGGCATGAATGTAAAAGTGCTGCTATTCCCCGATGGAGAAGATCCAGATTCGTATTCAAAAAAGACGGGCAAAGATGAGCTGAAAAATTTTATCAAAATAAATTCGAAAGATTTTATTTCTTTTAAAACATCCATTTTATATAAGGATGCAGCTAACGACCCGATTAAAAAGGCGGGGTTGATACACGATATTGTGGAGAGTATTGCGCGCATTCCTGATTCTATTACTCGGTCGTTGTATGTAAAAGAGTGTAGCAGATTAATGCACTTGGAGGAGCTTGTGTTGATGAACGAGCTGAATAAGGCAAGAAGAAAAATATCATCAACTAAACAACAAAAAGAAAACGCTTCTGAAAAACAGGTGGCTTCGGATGTTTCTAGTTTGCCCGAGAATATAGCTTTCGAAGAAATTGCAACTTCCTCCAAATCTCTGAACCTAAATGAGTGCGAATTTCAAGAGAAAGATATTATACGGTTATTGCTCGTATATGGTGGTTCAAAAGTTTCCTTTGAAGTAGATGATGATCCTGAGAAAACAACAGAATTGCAAGTTGCAGAATGGATTGTACACGAGCTGCAGCACGATGGTATAAAATTCGAAAACGATAGCTATCAAAAGATATTTGATTTGTTTGCGGTTAAGTCCATGGAAGAACTAACAAATTCTTTCTTTACTAATCACTCGGATAAAGATATAGCTACTGTTGCTATCAGTTTAATTAGTTCTCCGTACGAGTTGAGTTTGAACTGGGAACGGCACGGTATTATTGTTCAGAAAGAAGAAGGTGTTTTACGCAAGTCGGTACAAAATGCCATCTACTCTTTAAAATCTAAAAAGCTTGAATTGATGATTCATGCAATTCAAGATAAAATAAAAACAACAGAAAACACGGACGACTTAATGGATTTGTTGGCCGAGCAACAACAGTTATTAGAAGCCAAAAAGGCTTTTAATGCCCTATTAGGAAGAATAATTACTAAATAGTTTTAGTGTATTCTATAAGCGAGAAGTTGTATTTGTTTTTTTCATCCTGCACATAGTCTCTTTTTTCAATTTGTTTCCAACTACTTGTTATTTCTGGGAAAAAAGCATCTGCCTCAAATGTACCGTCAACATGAGTTATATAAAGAGTGTCTGCTATATCTATTGTTTGTTTGTAAATTTCAGCCCCACCAATTATGAATAATTCTGATTCTCCTTTTTGTTTGGCTATTTCAATGGCTTCTTGTACAGAGCTCGCCACTATTGCTCCCGGAGCGTTGTAATTAGGATTTCTGGTTATTACAATATTTGTGCGATTGGGCAGAGGTCGAAATTTTTCGGGGATTGATTCATAGTTTTTTCGCCCTGTTACAATACAATGTCCTGTTGTTTTTTCTTTAAAAATTTTCATGTCGGCAGGCAAGTGCCATAGCAAATTGTTGTCTTTGCCGATTGCGTTGTTGGTGGCTATTGCAGCAATTAAGCTTATTTTCATTGTGGCAATATTGGTTTAATGGTATTCAATGTCTATTGTATGATGAAGTTAGTAAAAGAAAATTGTTTTGACTTTGTTTTTCAATTTCTAATGTTAATAAGTATCAAGTGAGGCACAATAATTGTGTATGCTAGTTTTATAAATTGCAAGAGAGATGCATAAGTACATAAAATACCTAGTTCCATTATTATTGTTGTTTGTTTCTTTTACTGCAAACGACAATGCGAATCATCCTGTTTTAAGCACTATCAATGATAGGTGGGTAGATTCTGTTTTTTCCAAATTAACTCCGGACGAACGTATAGCGCAGTTGTTTATGGTTGCGGCTTATTCTAATAAGGATAAAAAACACGAAGAAGAAATTTTAAAACTTGTAAAAGATCAAAAAATAGGTGGACTTATTTTTTTTCAAGGAGGCCCGGTGCGTCAGGCTATATTGACCAATAAATATCAGAAAGCAGCTAAAGTTCCACTACTAATTTCTATTGATGGAGAATGGGGGTTGTCAATGCGATTAGATAGTACACCTCGTTTCCCTAGACAAATGGCACTTGGTGCAATTCAAAATGATACACTTATTTATCAAATGGGGCAAGAGATAGCCTACGAATGCAAGCGATTAGGTATTCATATTAACTTTGCTCCCGATGCAGATGTGAATAACAATCCATTAAATCCTGTGATTGGTAGTCGTTCCTTTGGAGAGAATAAAGAAAACGTAGCTAATAAGTCCATTGCGTATATGAAAGGAATGCAGGACAATCACATTCTTGCTACAGGTAAGCATTTTCCTGGGCATGGAGATACCGATAGTGATTCTCATAAAACATTGCCCGTAATTAATCAATCTGCAGAGCGCATAGACAGCCTAGAGTTATACCCGTTTAAGAAATTAATAGAGCAAGGGTTGGGAAGTATAATGGTTGCCCACTTATTTGTTCCATCTCTAGATTCTACAGCTAACAAGGCATCTACGCTTAGTAAATATATTGTTACCGATTTGCTTAAGAATAAATTAAATTTTAAAGGACTGATTTTTACTGATGCATTGAATATGAAGGGTGTAAGTAAATTTTATGAGCCCGGAATGGTAGATGTGAAAGCGCTTATAGCCGGAAATGATGTATTGTTATTTGCAGAAAATGTTCCAAGGGCGATAGAAGAAATTAAAAAAGCCGTTGAGCGAGGTGAAATTACACAGGAGGAGATTGATATGCGCTGTAAAAAAATATTAGCAGTAAAGAAATGGTGTGGCTTGGATAAAATTAAGCCTATTAAATTGGAGAATCTGACAACCGATTTGAATAATAGAAATGCAGAACTGGTAAATAGAAAATTAGCAGAAGCATCCGTTACGATATTAAAAAACAAAAGCGAATTAATTCCACTTAAAAATTTAGATACCTTGCGGATTGCAGCAATATCAATAGACAACGGGCAAACAAATGTTTTTCAGAACGTACTAAAGAACTATGCAAAAGTTGATTTATTTGCAATTGATAAAGATGCACGAAAAGAAAATTACGATTCATTACTAAGCAAGCTAAAAAAGTATAATACGTTTATTGTAAATTTTTCGAGTGTTAGCAATAGTCCCAAAAAGGATTTTGGACTGACACCACAAACAGAATATTTGCTTAAAGTACTTCGTCAGCAGAGGATGGGACGTGTTGTGTTGAATATATTTGCAAACTCCTATATTCTTGGAAAATTTAATGAAGCAGAGAAAGTAGATGCTTTGTTGATGTCTTATGAAGATACTTATTACATGCAAGATGCATCGGCTCAAATTATTTTTGGAGGCATTAGAGCAAATGGAAAACTTCCTGTTTCTGTGAGTGATTATTTTAAGCAAGGCGATGGTATTACAAGTGCAAAATCTGTGCGATTAAAATATACGATTCCTGAAGAGTTTGGTGTAAAGGAGTTGCAGTTGGCCAGGATAGACTCTATCGTATTGAATGGTATAAAGGAGCATGTGTATCCGGGATGTCAAGTTTTTATTGCAAAAGAAGGTAAGGTGCTTTACAACAAATCTTTTGGTTATCATACCTACGAAAATAAGACCCCTGTTAGAAATACGGATGTATATGATTTAGCGTCTATTACTAAAATAGCATCCTCTGCTATTGCAATGATGAGTCTGGTAGAAAAAAAAGGAATAAACTTAGATGAAAAGCTATCTACTTATTTGCCGGAGTTAGTTGGAACAAACAAGCAAGATATAATACTTCGAGAAATGCTTACCCATCAAGCCGGATTACCCGCTTGGCTTTTGTTTTGGCCTAAAACAATGAGTAAGGGAGAATACAAAAAATCAATTTACAGCTCTACTCAAACAGATTCGTTTCCTGTTCGGGTGGCAGAAAATTTGTATATAACAAGGTCCTACTCGGATAGCATTTACAATGCAATTGTAAAATCTCCACTTGGAGAAAAAAAATATAAATACAGTGATTTGGGATATTATTTTTTGCAACGAATTATCGAGAAGGATACTCAAATATCTATAGACAAGTACAATGAAAGAATGTTTTATTCCCCGCTTGGCTTAAGTACTTTGGGATATAAACCAAGAGAAAAAATAGATGTAACCAATATAGTACCAACGGAGAACGATACTAAATTTAGAAAACAATTGGTAGTTGGTGATGTTCATGACCCTGGAGCTGCTATGCTGGGAGGAGTTGCAGGTCATGCAGGTTTGTTTTCGAATGCGAATGATTTGGGGATTTTAATGCAAATGTTGTTACAAAAAGGAGATTACGGAGGTAATAGATATTTAGATTCTTCGGTTGTAAATGAATTTACAAAATGCCAATATTGTGTAAGTAATAGACGTGGGCTTGGATTTGATAAGCCGGAAACCGACTCGGCTAAAGATAGTCCCGTATGTGATTGTGTGTCGTATTTAAGTTATGGACACACCGGATTTACTGGCACCATGACATGGGTTGATCCTGCAAGTGAATTGGTATATGTTTTTTTGTCTAATAGGGTTTATCCTAATGCAGATGAAAATAAATTAGCAAAAAGTGGTATTCGGAATTCTATATTAAAAGTTGTTTATCAATATTTGAATTAGCTTGGAATCATTACTTACCATAGTTATCCCATCTTATAATGAAGAACAATCGTTAAAGCATTTGCTGCCCACTGTTTTGGCGTTTTCTAAAAAACACAACTTTTCTCTAGTTGTTGTAAACGATGGTTCTACGGATGCAAGCAAATTGGTGTTAGATGCATTTCTGTTGGATTATCCAATATTTAGAGTAATACACCACAAGGTAAATAGGGGATACGGAGGTGCTATAAAATCGGGAATTGAAGCTTGTGCTTCCAAGTATGTAATTACAATTGATGCAGACGGACAACACAATTTAGAGGATATTGAAAAAATGGTATCTGTTTTAAAATCGACAGATGCGGATATGGTTGTGGGAAATAGAGCCGGTGGATATAATCATAGATTTCGCGAAACCGGGAAATGGATTATTCGAAAAACAGCTAAATTTTTAATGCCACTTCACATAAAGGATTTAAATTCCGGAATGAAGTTGTATTCTGTTCCAATGGCAAAAAAATATTTGCACTTGTGTCCCAATTCAATGGCATATAGCGATATAATTACATTGATATTTATCAGTCAAAAACATTTAGTTGTTGAAACACCTATCACCATCAATCAGCGCATGGCAGGTAAAAGTACAATTGGCATTAAAACTGCTTTTGATACCATTATGGAAATATTAAATATTGTTATGTTATTTAATCCAATGCGTATTTTTTTAACACTCTCTGTTCTTATTGCACTGCTGTCGTTGGCTTGGGAAATTCCAATTTTTTTAAGAGGCAACGGATTAAGTGTTGGAGCTTTGCTCGGCTTTACTGTATCCATATTTCTTTTTTTGTTAGGCTTAATAGCCGAACAGTTAGGGCTTTTAAGGAGATTGGTTATAAATAAAGACTGATTTTTCTATACGCGATAAAGCTGCGCTGTGTTTAGATTACAAGCACTCCCAAATAGTTTTTTTATTTTGATGTGCGATTATCCAAGCCCTTATATCAATCACTTCCTTTAATAAATTTATTTTCGGGTTGGCTAAAATTTTCTCTGTGTATGGAACAACTTCATCCGAAGTTAAATCGTATGTTTTTAGTATATATTTAAAAATGGATATTATATTTTTTTCAAACTCATCGTATTGATTTAGTTTTTTAAATACTCTTTTCGCCTTATCTACATCTAGGGCCAGTAAATCGAATTTGCCTGTTTCGTACAAGCAAATCAACTTAAGAAGGTTGTATGAATAGTTTGAAATAATATCGAAATCGGATTTTTTGGTATCATCAATGGTATTTAACCATAATAACGCATTGTTAAATTTGTTTAAGTAGATGTACGATTTTATTAAATTGAATTTTATAAAAAACTGCCTGTTGTATGCCACATAATTTTGATACGTTTCATAGGTCTCTTCCGCAAACTCAACTGTCTTTAATAATTCGTTTTTTTGTTTGTTGTTGATGTGGCTGTTTAGTTTATTTACAATCAAAGAAGGGTATACAATCGATTTGATATGATCTGAGTAAGGTGAATCGGAGTTAAATAAATCTTCTAGTTTTTGTGTAATGGCATCAAATTCTTTGTGTCTGTTGGTTAGCCTCTCTGTATTGCTTAAATTGTGCAGGGCACGAACATACTCTTGTATTTTATTTTCTTTAAGTGTAGGATTTTTTTCAAATAACTCGATTAGCTGTAACTGACATTCATAGGCTTTTTCCGGTATGTCGGAGATTATATAAAAAGCTGTTAAGCATTTTAGTTGCTCAATACGAGTGATATTGAAAAGAGGTGTGTACTTATTTATTTTTTCAATGGTGATTTTATCTTTCTCAACAGCTGATAGTAGCTTGTTGTTTTTTAAACGATGTATTTTAAGCAAATCTTCGTATAGCAGCGAAAAGTAGGATATGTGTTTAGACTCAACTGATAATCGGTAGTTTTCTTTTGCTAACTCTTTTTTGTCATACAGCTTGCTTTGAAAGAAAACAGACAAATCAATTAAACGAGTGTTTATTTGCATACACTCACTAATTAAATCTCCTGAAAGTGCAATCTCTTTTGCTTCTAATAGCTTTTTAGTGGCTTGAAAAACCAATCCTTTTCGAATAAGGATTTCAGCTTCGTTGCGTGTATTTATTACCTCAATTGTAGGATGTTGAGATTTGTCGTATATTTTCAATGCCTCTAAAATTCTGTTGTATAGGTATTTTTTTACAACGTGCAGGGCTTGGGTATACTCTGTTTTATTTAAATTTTCTTTAACTACATCTTCGTTATAGATTTTTTGTTTTTCAATTTCATCAAAAAGCATAAGGTATTTATTCTCCTTGCCCGCAATCCCCATCGAAAATCTTTTAAAATAGATTTTTTCATTTTTTGATAGCTTCTTAATAAGGTCGAATAATTCTTTAGATTCCTTCATTGCTTTACATGCATGTTTTAATTAGCAATATAAGATAGCCAGTTTTTGGTCGTTTTTCAAAAAAAGAGAGAGCTCTTCACATCTTTGTCAATTTGAAAAGCAATTTCTCTTAAATGGATTGTTGCTGTTTTTTCGATGCCTTTACTTGTATCATTTGCTTCGGTTACTTAACCATCCCATAATATAGGGTTTAAGTATGTTGTAAGTAGTTGATAGCCAGCGGCAAAAAATTTGTCTAATTAATTAGCATAGAGCTTTAAACTCTATAACTTTAAACTTTTAATTTTTATACCGTATGCATTTAGCACAAGATTTTAGCGAGCTTTTTACACTTGCATCATTAATTAGTTTAATTACCCTCTCTCTATTGGAGATTGTACTTGGTATAGACAATATTATATTTATTTCTATTGTAGCAAACAAGCTGCCTCGCGAACAGCAAGCAAAGGCTAGGTCGGTAGGATTAATGTTGGCTTTGGTTATGCGTATAATATTGTTGTTTAGTATTTCGTGGATAGTAGGCTTAAAAGAACCATTGTTTGAGGCATTTGGATTTGAAGCTACCGGAAGAGATTTAATACTTTTTGCAGGAGGTTTGTTTTTGTTGGTAAAAACAACTACCGAGATTCACAACAAAATTGAAGGAAATGAAGAGAGTGGACCTAAAATTAAAAAGGTAGCATTAAATGCCATCATTACTCAAATTGTATTTATTGATATCGTGTTTTCGTTCGACTCTATTCTAACTGCCGTAGGCTTGGTGTCTAATCTTTTGGTTATGATTTTAGCTGTAATAATTGCAATGGTTATCATGCTTATTTTCTCGGAAAAAGTAAGTGATTTTATAAATAACAATCCTACCATTAAAATGTTAGCACTTGCATTTTTGCTGATGATAGGAATGTTATTGGTGTTGGATGCTGCACATATTCATGTTCCTAAGGAGTTTGTTTATTTTTCCATGGCATTTTCTTTGTTGGTAGAGTTTTTAAATATTCGGTTAAAAAGAAAAGAGGAAAGGCGCAGAAATTCCTCCAATGAGAGTAATTAGTGGTAAATAATTCAATACAAAATAAGTAGGAATGAATATAAGTTTAGTTGGGATACATGCTCTTGTTTGTGGCAGTACGCAGGGTATTGGAAAGGCAAGTGCAATAGAGTTGGCCAAATTGGGCGCTAAGGTAACATTGTTGGCACGCAATAAAGAAGCATTGGTGCAGACTTGCAAAGAGCTTGATACAAGTGCCAATCAAGTACACGATTTTATAGTGGCAGATTTTTCCAATATAAATGGGTTGAAAACAAGCCTAGAGGATTATATTAATAAAGGAAATTCCATTTCCATCTTGGTAAACAATACAGGGGGGCCTCCTGCAGGGCCTATCGCAGGCGCAAAAATGGACGAGTTTTTGGTGGCATTTAATAATCATTTATTGTGCAATCACTTGTTAGTTCAATTGTGCATTGATGGCATGAAGAAAAACGGCTACGGTAGAATTATTAATATTATTAGTACTTCGGTAAAGCAGCCGCTAAAAGGGTTAGGTGTGTCGAACACGATAAGAGCCGCAGTAGCCAATTGGAGTAAAACACTTTCTTTAGAATTAGCTCCATACGGAATTACCGTAAATAATGTATTGCCAGGAGCTACACGCACGCAAAGGCTAGAAACAATTATAAGTAATAAAGCTCAAAAAAATAGCGAGTCTGTAACCGCAGTAGAGCAGGAGATGTTGAGCGAAATTCCTATGAGTCGTTTTGCCGAAGCATCTGAAATAGCTGCTGCTGTTGCATTTTTGGCTTCGCCCGCAGCATCGTATATAAATGGAATCAACCTGCCGGTTGATGGGGGTAGAACAGGTTGTTTGTAGCACCCTTTATTACTACACTAATATTGCCTACCTTTGCGCTTTAGTTTAAAAAAATATGATTTCGGTAAGTAATGTTACAGTAGGTTTTGGTGGTACATATTTGTACGATGGTATATCATTTTTAATTAATGCCCGAGATAGAGTTGGTTTGGCAGGCAAGAACGGTGCCGGCAAATCTACTTTGCTTAAAATACTGGCAGGCCAACAAAAGCCCGATTCTGGGGAGGTTGGCAAGCCTAATTCTTTTACCATAGGCTATTTGCCTCAAGAGATGCATCATAATTTAGGCAAAACTGTTTTTGACGAAACGTTTACTGCATTTGATGAAGTAAAGAAAGTAGAAAACAGAATCAGCGAAATTAATCATCAGTTAGAAGTGCGCACCGATTACGAGTCGGATAGTTATATGCAGATGTTAAATGAGCTGAATGATTTACACGATAGATTAAACGTACTGGATGCAGATGGATTGCAGGGAGAGATAGAAAAAACACTTTTGGGGTTAGGTTTTGAACGTAAAGATTTTACTCGATTGATGGATGAGTTTAGCGGTGGGTGGCGTATGCGAGTTGAGTTGGCAAAATTGTTGTTGCAAAAACCTTCTATTTTATTGTTAGATGAGCCAACCAATCATTTGGATATTGAATCAATTCAGTGGCTAGAAGATTTTTTAAAAGGTTATTATGGCGCTGTAGTGCTTGTTTCGCATGATAAAGCATTTTTGGATAATATTACATCGCGAACATTAGAAATATCATTGGGCAAGTTACACGATTACAAAGCTAACTACTCCAAGTATTTGATATTAAGAAAAGAGCGCAAGGACACACAATTGGCAGCAGCCAAAAATCAACAAAAATTTATAGAAAAAACAGAGCAACTTATAGATAAGTATCGAGCAAAGGCTAATAAAGCTTCCTTTGCGCAATCGCTTATAAAAAAGTTAGATAAGATAGAAGTAATTGAAGTGGATGCAGATGATAATACATCCATTAAATTTCAATTTCCGCCCGCACCTCGCTCCGGAAAGGTTGTTGTAGAAGCAATTGATGTAAAAAAACAGTACGATGCTAAATTGATTTTTAGCAATGTTAATTATACGATTGAGCGTCAAGAAAAAATTGCTTTTGTAGGACGTAATGGAGAGGGGAAATCTACCATGTCTAAACTTATTGTAGGCGAACAAAAATATGAAGGCACTTTAAATTTGGGTGCAAATGTAGAGATTGGGTATTATGCACAAAACCAAACAGAGATATTGGATGGAAACAAAACCGTGCTCGAAACCCTTGATGAGATTGCTGTTGGAGAAGTGAGGAAAGGTGTTAGAAATATTTTGGGTTCGTTTTTATTTAGTGGCGATGATGTAGATAAAAAAGTAAAAGTGTTATCGGGTGGAGAAAAGTCTCGTTTAGCAATGTGCCGATTGTTGCTTCAACCCTATAATTTATTGGTGTTGGATGAGCCTACCAATCACTTAGATATAAAATCGAAAGAAGTATTAAAAAATGCTTTGCTCAAATACGATGGTACGCTTATTGTTGTTTCTCACGATAGAGATTTTTTGCAAGGTCTAACAAATAAGGTGTTTGAGTTTAAAAATGGAAATGTAAAACAATATTTTGGCGATGTGAATGAGTATTTGCAAACCAGAAAAATTGATACGCTTAACGATTTAAATACAAAGCAAAAAGAACAAGCTGCCGCAAAACAAGCTCAAGCAAAGGTTTTGGTTGATACTGCACCAAAAGACGATAAGCAAAAAGAAATAAAGCAATTGCAGAATCAATTGGCCAAAAGCGAAAAAAATATTGAGCAGTTAGAGGCTCAAATAAAAGAGTTTGATGCAAAGCTTGCCAACCCTAACGAATATCAAGCAGTTTTAGCCAACAAAGAAGAATTTGCTAAATACGATATGCTGAAAAAATCGCTTGAAGCGGAAATGTCGCAATGGGAAGAGGTTCAAAAAAAATTAGACCAATTAACCTAAACAGGTGTTAGTTTTTTAATGCCGAAACTTGCAGTGTGTAGTATCTTTTTAAAACCGGCAGTAAGTATTTGAAAACACTAATAAAAGTTTCTTTTGAATCAATCTCAAAAGGAATGGTAGTGTTAAGCACTCCAATTGTGTTTTCTCTTAAATCAGTTGTTCTGTCTGAAAAGTATTGTTTTTTTACATCACTAACTTCATAGTTTATTTTTAGAATATACCCCTCTTTCCCAACAATAAAAGCTTCTCCAATAGAACATCCTTGAGCGGAATCGCTTTCCATGAAATCAGTAATTGCTCCTACATAGAATCCTTCTTCGGATAACTCTTGTAAAACAGGATAATTAATGTAAGTGCTGTTTTTTAAATTCAACAATTTTGAATCAGCTAGAATATTTTCGTTCCCAAAAAGAATTGATTTGGTAAAAATATTTCCTTTGCTGTCAATTAGTGAAGTTGTAAAGTTTTTATTAATCTCGGTTGATTTAAAAAATGATGACATTGCATTGGCAATCATGCTTCCTAAATTTTTAGTTACTGCAATTGTTGATGTATTCATGGTTTTTGTATTGATTTATGTGAAAGTTACCATCTAAAAAAAGGGAAGTCCAACCAAAAAAACGCTATTATTACAATTCAAAAGTGAGGTTATTTATTTTAAGTGTCTGATAGTCAGCAATTAATATGGTTTTCGGTGAAGCAATTAAAGCATCCCAAATTAATACATATACCCAAACAATTCGTTCCCAAGAATGTCTAACCCGGATATCCGCTCTCTAAAAATGATGTGATTTAGGTCGTTTTTAGCCTCTAATTGCTTCTTTTTTGCAGAAAATGAGTTTTTGGGAGATTCCTTTACCCTTTTTCGCTTGTTTTGTAAGGTAGAGGGTGAATGCTTTGTTTCCACTGTGTGTTTAGATTTTTTCATATGTGTAAATATTGTTTTATGGTAATATGATATAGGTGTGTTATTCTTATTTGTAGTTATTTGAATAAATGGTGCTGTGAAAAAATAACTGTTTTGTTCTACCACTAATTAACACGTAAACCTTAAAAAATAAAAACAAAAAAAACGGAATTGTTGGATTTTGGTAATTAGAGAAAAAAATATTTATACGTGCACTTCAAGCACGAAAGCCTTGATAAAAGCACAATTTGAATGCACAAAAAAATGTGAATTCTTAAGAAAATTAGGTGGTGTTTCTTACAAAAAAAGTTTAGCTTCAACTTTTTCCTACATAATTATTTCATCGCCCTCTTTGTTCGTAAAGCGATATTCTAAAAAGTGGTAAGATGAAACACCTTTTATTCGAATATTTTTTTTGTATTTGAATGCCCATTTCCTTTTTAGTGATAATAGGCCTTTGGTAATATATGCCTCTATAAATGGGTGTACACAAACTGTTACAGTAGCTTCTTTATTTTGTATAAGTATATTGCGTAAGCTGTTTTCTATTTGATCGATTAATAATACGCTCGCTTGAATTTCTCCGGAACCGGCACAGGTAGGACATTTTTCAACTGTTACAATATTCATTTCAGGGCGTACGCGTTCACGTGTTATTTGCACCAACCCAAATTTACTTGGAGGTAAAATATTGTGTTTGGCTTTATCCGTGCGCATTTCGTCCTTAATTTTTTGATACAGCACTTTTCTGTTTTCAGGAGAATGCATATCAATAAAATCAACTACAATAATTCCACCCATATCTCGAAGCCTTAGTTGACGGGCAATTTCTGTTGCTGCTTCTAAGTTTACTTGCAACGCATTTGATTCTTGCCCTTCCGACCCGGCTCTGTTACCGCTATTTACATCAATAACATGCAGTGCTTCTGTGTGCTCTACTATTAAGTACGCACCAGATTTCATGGTTACTGTTTTTCCAAAAAGAGCTTTTATTTGCTTATCAACATTAAAGTTGTCGAAAATAGGAGTTTGACCTTTATACAAGCGCACCATTTTTTCTTTTTCGGGAGCAATGGTTTGCAAATATTCTTTTACTTCTTCGTATGTTCTTTCATCGTTTACGTGAATACTATTAAATGATTCGTTCATTAAATCGCGTAAAATAGAATTTACTTTGCCAATTTCGCCTAATACTTTGTATGGGGGTTGTGCAGTTTTTAAATTTTCAAAACACTCATTCCACTTATTTACCAAGTCTTTTAAGTCGGCATCCAATTCAGCTACACTTTTGTTTTCGGCTACGGTACGAATAATTACGCCAAAATTTTTGGGCTTAATGCTTTGTATTAAAATTTTCAACCGGTTGCGTTCTTCAGCTTCTCCAATTTTTTGCGACACAGAAATTCGTTCCGAAAAAGGAGTTAGCACTAAGTATCTACCTGCAATAGATAATTCTGTTGTAATTCGTGGTCCTTTGGAGGAGATAGGTTCTTTTGCAATCTGAATTAAAATGTGTTGTCCGGCAGATAATACGTTGTTTATTTTTCCGTCTTTAGGAATATCTTCTTCGTTCTTAAAGTACATTAGATTGGAAGTGGTTTGCTTCCCGGTTTGTACTTGTTTTACGTACTTATTTAACGATCCGGCCTGTGGCCCCAAGTCCAGGTAATGTAAAAATGCGTCTTTCTCGTATCCTACATCTACAAATCCGGCATTTAATGATGGTATAACTCTTTTTACCTTACCTAAAAACAAATCGCCTACTAAAAAATTGTTGTTCTCATTTTCTTTATGAAGTTCAACAAGTCTTTTATCGCTTAATATGGCAATGGTAGTTTCTGTATCGGTTACATTAATTATAAGTTCGTTGTTCATACATCTTCGGTTTTAACACTACGGCACACTCATACTTTTATAAAAGCTAAGCCTGTTTAACCGCAGCGCACACAGGTTTAGCCAAAGAGCATACAATGCTCAATGTAAACAAATAACAATAACTACAGTGCTTTCGGCATGTAGTTAATAAACAAAAGTTAAGGATTAAGTTGAATATAGCACTTTAGAGAAAAATACTCTAAAGTGCTATAGAATGATTGCTACCTATTTCTTTTTATGTCGGTTTTTTCTCAAACGTTTTTTGCGTTTGTGGGTAGCCATTTTATGTCTTTTTCTTTTTTTACCGCTTGGCATAATCTAACTGTTTTTTAATTTGTTAATATAATTTTCAATTTCGTTTTTTATAGTAATGTCGTTTACTCTGTTTTTATAATTTTCGAGCGCAAATATAGCTTCTTTTTTATTACCAACCTGCTCGTAGCAGTCCGCAAGATATAAATAAGCTTCTAAATATTCAGCATTTATTTTTAGCACTTTGTTAAATCGGTCTATTGCCTTGTCAAACTGGCCTGATTTTACGGCAAATAGCCCCAAATTAATGTGTGCGTCAATAAAAGTAGAATCTTGTTGCACAACTTCTCTTAAAAGGGTAATACCTTTCATTGGTTCAGGGGTGCTTTCTACGTAACATACTCCCAATCCGGTTTTGGCTTCTAAATTATTGGGATTTAGTTCAATTGCTTTGTTTAATATACGTATTGCGCTGCTATATAAAGCAGGGCGCATATCTTCTTTAGCAAAACCTACTGCACGGTAATACCGAAGTCCGGAAGTAGTGTAGTAGCCCGATGTGTTTTTTTTATTGGCAAGCTGTTCGGTGTAGTACGATGCAATTACCGGCATTTTTTTAGCATCCCAAAATGCAATTAGCGAATCGTAGTTGGCTTGATTTGCCTCCACATTTTTAGAAAACGCACCTATTTTTTCTTTTTCGGCTGCAGATAGAACTGCGACCGAAGCTTTAATTATTGAATCGAAGTTTAGAGAAAAATCGGAGGTAGTGGTATGGTCATGAGAATCTTCTACCTTTTTTAAAGAAGGTTTAGTGTTGGCAAAGTAAAGTGCAATAAAAAGTAAGGCTAGTGCAATAACCAACCAAAATAAACCAGATCCAATTCGCATTAGTTGTCTTCTGCTACTTTTACATTATTTTTTACTTTATCAGTAAAAATTTTAGCCGGTTTAAATGCCGGAATGAAGTGTGCAGGAATAATAATAGCGGTGTTCTTAGAAATATTTCTGCCAGTTTTTTCTGCACGTTTTTTTACGATAAAGCTGCCAAAGCCTCTTAAATAAACGTTTTTGCCGGTTACTAATGAATCTTTTATCGATTTCATCATAGATTCAACAACAGTTTGAACCTGTAATTTCTCAATTCCTGTCTTCTCAGAAATCTCGTTAATGATGTCTGCCTTTGTCATTTTGTAATTAATTAATTATTAATACCTTACAAATATACTAATTTTTAAATTAACTGAAAATTAGTATGTTAAACAAAAATGGGACTAATTTGTTTGTTCTAAAAATGCGATTACACTTTGATTTCTAGGGAGTTAATAAAATGGTACGAAAAGCATAAGCGAGACTTGCCTTGGCGGGCAACTCGCAATCCTTATTTAATTTGGTTGTCGGAAATTATTTTACAGCAAACACGGGTAGAACAAGGGTTGCCTTATTACTTAAAATTTGTAGAGAATTTCCCGACTGTTGCCGATTTAGCAAAAGCTTCGGAAGAAAAATTATTAAAATTATGGCAAGGATTAGGTTACTATTCTAGAGCGCGTAATTTGCATTTTGCAGCTAAAACAATTGTTAAAGAGCACAACGGAGTTTTTCCGACAACGTATTCGGAGATTAAAAAATTAAAAGGAGTTGGAGATTACACTGCCGCTGCAATTGCTTCGTTTGCATTTGACGAGCCATACGCAGTTGTAGATGGCAATGTTTATCGCGTATTGTCCAGATTATTTGAAATAAATACTCCAATAAATAGTGCAACCGGCAAAGTAGAGTTTATGAAATTGGCACAAGAGCTGTTAGATGTAAAAAATGCTGCGTCAAATAATCAAGCCATTATGGAGTTAGGGGCAATGGTTTGCAAACCAAAGAATCCATTGTGTTCAAGCTGTTGTGTGCGTTCGTATTGTTATGCGTTTAAAAATAATTCGGTGCAATTGTTCCCTGTTAAGGAAAAGAAACTTAAAATTCGTAACAGGTATTTTTATTATTTGGTTATTACAGATAAGAAAAACAATATTATTTTAAATAAACGAGGTGCAAATGATATTTGGCAAGGGTTGTACGATTTTCCGCTAATTGAGCATACGGAATCAAAGCCAATTGAAAGTGTATTGACTTCAAAAGAATTTAAGAAAACTCTTTCCGGTAAAAATGTGGTTAAAAAAATCTCTACTTATTTTTTACATCAATTAAGCCATCAAAAAATACATGCTAAGTTTATAGAAGTGGTTGTTTCAGATTGCTCTAAAATTTCTTTCGAAGAAAACAATCGAATTGTTTCACTAAAAAAAATAAAAAACTACGCAATTCCTCGACTTATTGAGAAATACTGGAAAGAGCGCAGTTAATTTATTTTTGTTTCCTAAGCCAAATTTTTTCTCCCACTACAAATATTTTATTTTTCGGCAGTTTGTTTTTTTTGCAAATAGCTTTTATAGTAACAGCGTATTCTTGCGAAATGCGGTGTAGTGATTCCCCATCTTTTACAACATGAAACGGGATTTTGCTTTTTCTTCTTTTTACCCCTAAATAAATTTTTTCTCCCTCTGATAATATATAGGTAGAATCGCAATCGTTGTAAGAGTATAATTCAGTGAGGCTTATATCAAATTCTTTTCCGATAGAATAAAAGGTGTCGCCTTTTTTTATGGTAATGTATTTTACTCGATTATTTCGTTTTACTTCATGCGTTGGTGTTAGGTTTGAATTTGAAGTAGGCTTGTGTTTGCTGTTGCTATCCAGTTGATACAGTTTGTAATTCTCAATAATGTTAATAAGTTTATCGCTGTATTTTGGGTCGGTGGCGTATCCGGCTTTGCTCAAGCCTTTTGCCCAGCCTTTGTAATCGGTAGTTTTAAGTTCAAATAGAAATGCGTATCGCTGTCTTGTTTTTAAAAAAGCGGTGTGGTCTGAGTACGATTCTAAAACGGTTTTATATTTTCTAAAGCACTCGTCTTCTGCATCATCGTCTTGAATAAATTTTTCTCCTGTCCAGTAGTTATGGCATTTTATTCCAAAGTGGTTATTGGCATTTACCGCAAGCTTACTTTTGCCATAACTTGATTCTAGTAATCCTTGTGCTAATATAATACTAGCAGGAATGCCATGCGCTTTCATTTCTTTTATGGCATCATTTTTGTAATTTTTTATATATTGCTCTGCATCTTCATTGGTTTGGTTTGTAGAGAATAAAAAAAATGCAGATAAGAATAGTGGGATTAAAAATAAACCTCTTAGGGAAATGGGTTGCATACGTGCTATCTATATTTTTTAATCAACTCTTTGTTGCCGTGCGTTCCTCCTGTGTGTATTGCGAGAATGGAACTTCCCGGTTCAATTTTGTTTTTCTTAATCATATCAAAAATACCAAACATCATTTTTGCTGAATACACCAAATCTAATTCGATGCCGAATTCTTGTTTAAAATAAAAATAAAAATCAATTAGTTGGGTATTTGCATTTCCATACTTTCCAAAAGTATAATCGTTGTTTAGTTCCCAGTTAATTCGGTTTGGGGGCATAAGGAAACTCTCAACTTGTTTTTCAAGCCATCCGGATTGCTGCAATACACTAATTCCAATTACCTTTTGTTTGTTATTGCTCGCATTTATTATTCCTGCAAGCGTTGCTCCTGTTCCAACAGCGCATGTTATATAATTATACTCTTGATGAGATTCAAGTAAAATTTCCTCACATCCTTTTACAGCAAGTGTGTTTGAGCCACCTTCGGGCAATGAATAAAAATTTCCGAATTCTTTTATTAGCTGCGAAATAAATTCCGGAGTGTCTTTTTTTCTATACTCTTCCCTTGATACAAAGTGCAATTGCATTCCATTGTTGTGTGCATCTTTCAAAATACTATTCGAGTCGGGATTTAATTCTTCGCCTCTAATAATGCCAATGGTTTTGAAGCCTTCCTTTTTCCCTGCAATTGCAGTAGCTAAAATGTGATTAGAAAAGGCACCTCCAAAAGTAAGCAGTGTAGCTAGTCCTTCAGCGAACATTTTTTCAATGTTATATTTTAATTTATAGTGCTTGTTGCCTCCTGGAGTGTCTGGTTTTTCTGTTAGCAGAACAGATAGTTTAATTTCTTTTTCAACTAGGAAAGGAGAGTTTATATTTCTAACCATCTTTGCAAAGATAAAAATAAGTGTATCCTTTTTGTTTAAAGATAATTCTCTGAAATGCAAAAGGCGGAGTCGTATAAATACGACTCCGCCTTTTGTAGTAGAAAAAATTATTTATTGAATTATAACCCGCTTTGTAGATGTAGTTCCTGAATTGGTTATAACTACCATATACAATCCTTTAGGTAAAGTGTTTAAGGATACAGTGCTCATATTTTGCTCTATAGCTTGTGTGTAAACAGTTGCACCTGTGTTATTGATAATGGTAAGTGTTGCATTGTCAAGAGTTGAGTTTACCTCAACGGAGAAATTTCCGTCATTAGGATTTGGATATAGTCCAAAATAGCTGGCAGTTTCTTCTTCAATACCTGTGCACAATACAACACTTAGTGTATCTTTTACCATAAGTGAGCATCCATTGCTATCGGTATAGGAATAATTTATAACATGATTTCCTAATCCAGCGGCTGACACGTTAAAATAATCATTTGTGCTGTTTACAAATGAACCAGAGTAAGTTCCTCCTACAGGGCTACCTCCTTGAAGCAGCGCTCCAAATGAAGTTGAGCAAAGTGTATCAGGAGCTACATTGAATACTACCGGAGGTAAATTGTTTACCGTGATAGTAATATTTACCGATGCGGAACAACCTACAGAATCTAAAGCAGTAACACTGTAGTTGGTTGTTGCAGTAGGCATAACTGTTATTGGATTTGTAGTTTGATTGTTAAACCAAACATAAGATATTCCTCCGTTAGCAGAAGAGGCTGTAAGTGTTGTAAATTCTCCTTTACACAAAACAGAATCGGATGCAGAAACTCCCGAAGCTACTTGAGCTACTTGGTTTAGTGTAATAGTATCCATTGCCATACAGCCAACAGAATCCATCGCAGTTACGTAGTAGGTTCCTGCCATTAAGTTTGCAAGTGCTGCTGTTGTAGCAGTGTTGCTCCACATAAAAGAGTATGGCATAACTCCTCCATTTGCTGCAGCTAATACAGCGCCATTGCTATCTGCAAAACAAACAACATGTGTTTGAGTTAGTGTAAGCGTAAGTGCCGAATCTCCTGCAATTGTATATTGAGCGCTAGCTGTACAACCTTCTCCGTCTGTAACAGTTACATTGTACATACCAACAGTTACACTATCAATATCTTCGGTCATACTATTGTTGCTCCATAAAAATGAATTGTTGCCATATCCACCGTTTACGGTAATATCAATCATACCGTTGTTTATACCGTTACAAGTAGCATTTGCAATAGAATCGGTAATTGTTATTGGCGACATTAGTTCATTTACATTCACGGAATCCACGCCTACACAGTTGTTGATGTCTGTAATAGCTACATAATACATTCCTCCTGTAAGTTTATTTAGGTCTTCTTTCGTATCGCCTGTACTCCATGAGTATGAATAAGGTGCTGTGTTTCCGGAAACAGTTAAATTAATAGAGCCGGAAGTGTCTGCATAGCAAGCATCTTTAACAATAAAATTAAAGTTGAATGCTGTGGGTTGATTAATTGTGTCTGTTATAACAAGCGTACAATTGTTTGCGTCTTTTATAGTAACCTGATATACGCCTGCGCTAAGTGTATTAATATTTTGTGTGGTAGAACCATTGCTCCAAAGGAATGTGTGTGGAACAACTCCTCCAAAAACACCTAAGTTAATTACTCCACCTACACCACCATTACAAACTACATGAGTTACTGATGTAGTTGCGCTTAATGCAGAAGGAGATGTAATTACATAATTTAGAACTGATGTACAGCCTTGTGAATCAGTAATAGTAACATTGTAATTGCCGGAAGCTGCTCCACTAATGTTTGCAGTAGTTGCTCCATTATTCCAAGAGTAAGTATATCCTGGTGTTCCGCCTAAAGTTGAATATAGAGTAATAGATCCATTTTGGTTTCCAAAGCATGTTAAATTACTTACAGTTGCACTAGCTGTTATAGCTGTGTTTTGGGTAAGTGTGTAGTTTTTTACCAGCGTACAAGCGTTTCCGTCTGTAATCGTAACAGAGTAACTTCCTGCTGCAACACCTGATACATCTTCTGTGGTAGCACTGTTGCTCCACATGTAAGCATATCCGGCTGTTCCGCCAGTAGCAGAAAGGTTTATGCTGCCGGTAGTTGCACCAAAGCAAATTACATTTGCTACCGATGCACTAGCTGTTAAAGCCGATGCCGGTTCTGTAATGCTGGTGGTAAATGTTTGAGTACAAGCATTTGCGTCTGTTACTAATACTGCGTATGTTCCTGCACCAATAGATGTTAAATCTTCTGTAGTGGCTGCATTACTCCAAGAATAGCTGTATTGAAGTGTTCCTCCTAATGTTGTAATATTAATTAACCCGTTTGTTCCTGCCTTACACGAAACATTGTTGGAAGATGTTAATGAAACAGTTAACGCAGCGGGTTGTGTTATTGATTCAGTAAATAAATTAGAAACACATCCGTTTTTGTCGGATACAAGAACAGAATAGGTCCCCACTCCTAATCCTGATATAGTTGAAGTGGTAGAACCATTGCCCCACAAATAAGAATAAGGTGCACCTGCTCCTCCCGAAGGAGTAGCAACTAACAAGCCGTTAGAAAGACCATTGCAGCTAATATTACTTTTTGTAAAGGAAACCGCAATTACTGAAGGTTGTGCAACATTTACGGTAAATGATTGTGCACATGGTACGGCATCTGTAACACTTACTGTGTATGTTCCCGCTGATAAACCTGTTGTAGTATTTGTGATAGATCCTGTTGACCATGCATAGTCGTATAAATTTATAAGATTTACAAAGCTGGCTTTGTCTGAAGATGTTGTGGTAACTGACCATGTTCTGGCAGATGAAAATTGAAGTGTTTTTTCATTGTAGGTTCCCGTTGCTACATATAGTTCTTTTTCTTGCGGATCCGGTAATAGGAAACTTGTGCTTGTTAATTTTCCACCACTGTATAAATCATTTACAGGTAGCTGGTATCCTTGTGTTGAAGATACTTCTGCACTTCCAATAGATGAACCAAAAAATATTGCATCAACTGGAACAGTGCTATTTGTAAGAGATGCAGTGCCAACGTTAAACACAGCTATTCCATCGGCATTTGCTCCTCCATTTCCTAATACATTGTTTTGTGCTGTTCCAATTCCTCCATCCCCATTGTTTACATCGTTAAAAATAGATCGTACAATTGTTCCGGAAACATTCATTGAAGAGCCTCCAACATATACAACATCGCCAACATTAACTTTTCCTGCACTTATCTCAAACGCATACGTAACTAAGCCTCCTTGGGTCCAACCACTTGCATTTGCTATACCGTTGTTAGAAAATATTACCGTGTAAGGGGTTGTAGCAAAATTAATTTCTTTCGTTGCAAGTAGTTCAACGTACTCGTATGGAGCATCTGTACCTTGAGGATTTGCTAAGAATTCAGAAATAATTAAGCCAGGGCTGTTAGTTCCGTATGGTGTTCCTCCGCCTGCTGTAGCTGTTATAGCTCCATTAGTACCACCATTACATGTTATAGTGGTAGTAGCAGAAGATAGCGTAATGCCACATTGTGCTTGAAGTTGTAAGTTGCTGAAAAATAATACAGCAAGGATAAATGTGTAAACTCTTTTCATTTGTCTAATTTTTATTTCTTAATTGTCGTGTGTCATAGCCGGTTTGTTATTGGTATTTATGTTTAATACAAACGAGGCTATTTCGTTTGCTTTTTTTAAAGTGGTGCGAATATAGAGAAAAGAATAGCTACAAGTCAAGAGGATAAACTAATTATAGGAAAATCAGGCGCTTGTGTGCAATTGTAGTTGGTCTGTTTGCAATAAATGGAGGAATATCTCTATTTAAATTTTTCTGAATAGATTTTATATAACTGTTTTTGTTCGGTATTCAAATCTATTTTTTTTCCTTGTATGTATGCGTGTGTAACATTGTTTGTGCGCATATCCAATGCATCTCCTTCAGAAACAAAGAGAGTAGCGTGTTTCCCAATTTCTAGTGAGCCAATTAAAGTATCAATACCTAATATTTTTGCCGCGTTAGAAGTAATAGTACTTAATGCCTCTTCTTTGCTAAGTCCATAAGCGGCAGCAGTTCCTGCTAGAAACGGGAGGTTCCGCAAATTCATTGCATCCATGTCTCCTTCGTTGTTTAAGCAAAATAAAATTCCATGTTGCTTTAATAATGCAGGTAGTTTGTATAGCGTGTTTATATCATCTTCCGTTTTTTCGGGCAAATCGTGAAGCCTATTTACAATTACAGGAATGTTGTGTTGTTTTAGAATATCTATGGAAAGAGAAATGTCTTTCCCTCCAATAAGTACAATTTTAGGGATGTTTAACTTTTTTAGTTGTAGAATAGCATCTGTAATTTCCCTAGTGCCATTTGCATGCAGAAACAGCGATTGTGTGCCATTAAAAATTCTAGCTAACGATTCGGATTTTAAATCTTTTTCAGGATGTTCTGTTGCAGCACAATATGCTTTTGCGTTCTCAAGAAAAGAAATTATTTCTGTTGTTTGCTTTGTGTAGAGCGTGTTTTTTTCTAGTGTGCCCGGTTCTGCCCACCAACCGGTGTTTTTTTGAAAAGCTGGCCAGTTTAAATGAATACCGTCATCAGCTTTTAATGTAGCGTCTTCCCAGTTCCATCCGTCTAGTTCCATGATGCAAGATGTGCCCGATAAATAACCGGAGCGTGGTGCAACCTGAGCAATTAAAACCCCATTGGCTCTTACGGTTGGTGTTATTTTTGAATTGGTGTTGTATGCAATTTGTGCACGAATATTGGGTGCATATAAAATAGCATCCGAAAAATCTCTTGTTGCTCTTACCGATTCTATTTCAACCAAACCCAAGGTAGAGTTAGGTGCAATAATCCCCGGATAAATATGTTTCCCGGATACATCAATAATTTCTTCGTACCCCTCATTTTTATAATCGGTCGTGAATGGCTTTACCATTGCTAGTTTCCCATTTTTAAATCCAATCAAAGATTTTTCTAGTACCGTTCCGTTGCCAATATGGGCTGTGCCGCCAACTAGTAAAATACTTTTTGTTTGTGCATTTGCCGGAATAGGTTGTTGTGCCAAAGAATGAGTGCTGAATGTACCTATAAAGTAGGTGCTAATTAGCAGCAAAAGAGATATGATTTTTTTTAGCATGGTAGTTTTTTTAAGATGTTAGTCATTACTCGGCAGTAGCTGTTTCTTCTATCGTGTCGCAATGATATAATTTTTGTTTTTTTTGTGTGGCTTTCTGTGTGGGCTCTCCGCCAGCCTTTTCAACTAACATTTTTTTTGTGATTCTTGCCCGCTCTTTTTTTATTTCTTCTTGAAGTTTTATATCCTCTTCTTTATCAAAATAAATTAGTCCATCAATTAATGTTTTTTCAACTGTGGCGTAAATGGATAGTGGATTGTCAGACCAAAGCACTAAGTCGGCATGTTTGCCCACCTTTACGCTACCTACTTTGTTGTCAATATGTAAAAGTTTAGCAGGGTTTAGTGTCACCATTTTCCAAGCATCTTCTTCGCTTACATTTCCATATTTAACTGCTTTTGCAGCTTCTTGATTTAATCTGCGAGCCATTTCTGCATCATCAGAATTAATTGCAGTTACAATACCCATTTTATTTAAGATAGCTGCATTGTAAGGTATTGCATCGGTTACCTCCATTTTATATGCCCACCAGTCGGCAAATGTAGAGGCTCCGGCTCCATGTTTTTTCATTTTGTCCGCAATCTTGTAGCCCTCTAAAATATGCGTAAACGTATTTATTTTAAACCCGAAAGAATCGGCTACATGCATCAACATATTTATTTCAGATTGTACGTAGGAATGACAAGTAATAAATCTTTTATTTTGTAGTATTTCCGAAACAGCTTCTAGGTCAAGGTCTCTTCTAGGTTGCGGGTTTGCTGTTTTTTCTTTAGGAGTCAACTTGTTATAAGCGTCCCATTTTGCTTGGTATTCCTTGGCTCTGTAAAAATAATCGTAATAAACTTGTTCAACTCCCATTCGGCTTTGAGGGAAGCGAATTACTTGATTGTCGCCCCAATTGGATTGTTTTACATTTTCGCCTAACGCAAATTTTATAAAACCATCCGCTTTTTCAAATTTCATTTCTTCAGAAGTTTTTCCCCAACGTAATTTTATCAATGCAGACTGTCCGCCAATTGGGTTCGCTGAGCCATGCAAGAGTTGCGAAGTAGTTACACCACCCGCTAATTGTCTGTAAATATTTATGTCTTCCGAGTTAATTACATCTCCCATTCTCACTTCTGCTGTTGATATTTGGGTGCCTTCGTTTACACCTCCAGCCAATGCTATATGTGAGTGTTCATCAATAATTCCCGATGTTAGATGTTTCCCTGTACCATCAATAATTTTTGCAAATGCGCCTTTGTTGGCATCAATGTTATCTGCAATTCGCACAATTTTACCAGCCACAATATATACATCTTTGTTTTTTAAAATGCCTTCCGATTCGTTTGTCCAAATGGTTGTATTTTTAATTAATACGGCATCGTATCTGGTTTTTATTTTTTCAATTAGGGACTCTTTCAGCAATGGTTTGCCATAAGCAGTAAATGGGTAGTAAATTTCTCCAAGCTCTGCAATGCTTGTATCTACTGAATCTGGCTTGTTTTCGGGAATATGTTTTTTTACTAACGTTGCTTTCCAGCTAATCCATTCGCCTTTCGGCAATTGTCCTTTCCCTTGCATGGTTTGGGCTGAGTCTGCATAACCTGCTAAACGTATAAATCCGGAATCAGTCTCAAAATGAATTGTAAGTTGATTGCCCGATAATGCAATGGTAGCAATGTGTTTAGTGGTGTCTGTGGTGTGCTTAATGCTTCCGTTTAGTTTTGAAGTAGTTCCATCTATAACAAGTGTGTTTGTTTGTTTTTCAATGGTAAGTAGATATTCTCCTCTAATATCCGGCTTGTTTATATCTGCCAAAATATAAGGCTTTCCTTGAATCCAATTTTGAAAAAGTATATTTTCTTTGTCGAAAATAGTGTGTGAAGTAAGTAGAAAATTTGCAATGGCATCCTTTTTTATACACCCCAACTTCCCACTCATTCCTATAAGTTGGGCCGGAGTGTGTGTAAGCGCTTTTAATGCAGTTTTTTCTGACAGCCCACACTTTATTGCTTTTTGTAGTTGTTTAAAAAAGTCAGGTTTGCTTTTTAAATCAGCGATTGTAAAAGCAAAATCAATATTGCTTTTTTCTAGAAAAGCAGCATTTGCAGGAGCTAGCTCCCAGTGCTTCATTTCTGCTAGTGATAAATTGTTGGCTTCTAGTGGGTCTTCTACATCATATGGTTGCGGAAAATTAAGCGGAACAATGTATTTAGCATTTGTATTTTTTATAGCATTTATCAGTTGGTATTCGTTGCCAGCACCTTTAATAATATAATTTACGTTGAATTCATCTGCAATTTTATCTGCACGCAGTGCCGAAAATTTGTCGCCTACTTCAAAAATTTGTGGCAATGTTTGAAGCTGATTCCAAGCATCCAACGAAATATTATATTCTTTTTTTATAGGAAAGCTTTTGTACCATGCAGCATCTAAATACGTTTGTCTTAGTAGTGCGATACTCCCCATTAACGATTGCGGGTAATCTTGTGTAGAAGTTCCTTTGTTAAATGAATATAGAGCAGCAGCTTTGTCTTTTAGTATATTGTTGTTTTCTTTTTCATCTCCTACTAATACGAGTGTTGCCGAGCCTCTGGCTATGCCATCTTTTTGCGATGTTAAAACTGCTCCAAATCCCAAAGAGCGCAACTCTTCCGCAGCTTTTGTGTCGTTAGCGTAAAGCTTATACGCGTCTGTTTCCGGCTTAATAGCTTGATTCCAGTTGTAGGCCCCTCTGGTAGCGGTTTCTAATTGTGGAGTGGGCATTCCTGTATTTTTCTTTATCTCTGGCATTCCGTATGAGGAATATAAGTCGATGAAAGATGGGTAGATGTGTTTTCCTTTCAAGTCAATTACAATAGCATCTTTCGGTATAGTGATTTTTTCGCCAACGTCAATAATCTTCCCTTCTTTTATAAGGAGAATGGCGTTTTTTAATTCTGCGTTATAATCCACATGAATAGTGGCGTTGGCGAAAGCATAATAACTAGTTGCTTTTTCGTAAATGCCATTTATGTGAAAAGTTTCTTGTGCTGTGGAGCTGTACAAAATACACGTTGCAAAGAATAATGCAATAAGAATGCGTTTCATGGATACTTAACTATTTTTGGTAAAAGTATTGAATTTTTAGAATACTTAGCACCTCAAATAGGCGAGAAGAAACTTGCGTATTGTAGTTATTGTTTTGAAATGGACAATTCTACTAGTATATTTGACACCATGATTTTTAATTACATAGGAGTTAATTATCATATAGTTTTGGATGGTGTAAAAAAACAGTATCCCTGAAAAAAATCAAGCGTAGAAGAAATAATAAATTCAAAAAAAATTAATAATAAATTTATATGTACACAATCCTTTATCAAACACACAAAGTAGCAGTACTCTTATTTTTAGGCTTGTACTTAGTAAAAACCATTTTACTTTTAACCAACAACAAAACCTTGCTCGATAAAATAACGAAGGTGGCTAAAGTGCCCGAAATGATTATTAGTACATTGTTTTTGTTGACCGGTATTTATATGATTACACAAATACCTGTTATTACAACTCTATTGATTGTGAAAGTATGTTTGGTGTTGGCATCTATCCCGGTTGCTATAATTGGCTTTAAGAAATCAAATAAGGCGTTGGCTCTGCTTTCTCTTATTATGATAGTGATGAGCTATGGGTTGGCAGAGATGCATAAAAAATCAGCTCTTAAATCAATGCAGCAATCGGCAGTTGATACCACCATTGCCAACAATGTAGATACTGTCAATACTGTTGTAGCAGAAGTGGCACCTATTGATGGAAAGACAGTGTTTATGTCTAATTGTATTGTGTGTCATGGTGCAAATGGAAAGCTTGGTGCCGCAGGTGCAAAAGATTTAACAGTTACTGCACTTGATAAAAATGCCATAAAAGAAATCGTAACAAACGGAAAAGGTGCAATGGCTCCATTTGGGGCTATACTTACGGCAGATGAAATTGATGCCGTGGGAACATATGTTGATGAAGTATTGAAAGAGCACAAATAATCTAAAAAAAAGAAAATGAGCAAAGGAGAGGATGGGAAAAAGAATGCTGAGAATGGCTTGTACGATACTGCTAAGAAACAAGAAACCGCAGTTCTTATTGGTCTTTTAAACAAAGAGCAAGACGAAGAAAAAGTTAATGAGTATTTAGATGAGCTTTCCTTTTTGTCCGAAACGGCCGGGGCAAAAACACTGAAACGTTTCATGCAACGCATGGAGAAGCCAGACCCAAGAACATTTATTGGCTCCGGAAAAGTAGCGCAGATAGAACAGTTTATTGCCGAGCACAAAGTAGATTTAGCCATATTTGACGATGAGCTATCTCCCTCACAACAGCGAAATTTAGAGAAAGAATTTAAGTGTAAAATTTTAGATAGAAACTCGTTGATACTCGACATTTTTGCATCGAGAGCAAGAACTGCGCATGCTAAAACCCAAGTGGAGTTAGCACAATACCAGTATTTGCTACCAAGATTAACAGGTTTGTGGACACACTTGGACCGTGTAAAAGGTGGTATTGGAATGAAAGGTGCAGGAGAAAAAGAGATTGAAACCGACAGACGAATTGTGCGAGATAAAATAGCCCAACTAAAAGAAAAATTAGTTGTGATTGATAAGCAAATGGCTACGCAGCGCAAAAATAGAGGCGAGTTGGTAAGGGTTGCGCTGGTTGGATATACCAATGCGGGTAAGTCAACCATTATGAATTTGCTTACAAAATCAGAAGTGTTTGCCGAGAATAAATTGTTCGCAACACTAGATACCACTGTGCGAAAAATGGTATTGCACAATTTACCTTTCCTGCTTTCAGATACCGTAGGTTTTATTCGCAAGTTGCCTACTCAATTAGTAGAGTCATTTAAATCTACGTTGGATGAGGTTCGAGAGGCAGATATATTAATACATGTGGTTGATATTTCTAACCCTGGATTTGAAGATCATATAAAGGTAGTGAACCAAACATTGATAGATATAAAAGCGTTCGATAAGCCAATAATACTTGTATTCAATAAGATTGATGCCTATACATTTATTGAAAAAGAAAATGATGATTTAACACCTGCAACAAAGAAAAACATGTCTTTGGTGGATTTGAAAAAATCATGGATGAGTAAGTTGAATTCCCCATGTATTTTTATTTCGGCTACAGAAAAAAGTAATATCGAAGAGTTGCGTGAATTGTTGTATAACACCGCCAAGGAGATTCACACAAAAATATATCCGTTCAATAATTTCTTGTACTAGGAGTTGTTCCCTCTGTTTTTTGGCATCAATGCTATAAGTTTGTGTAGGGCCGAAATATACAATGCTCACTTTTGAAAAAGTACACTGGCGGCATGTTTCAGATTAAAGATGTTTTACGTAGTATTGTCTTTTCTTATGACAAATGATTTTATTTATAAGGTGAATGCATTAAAACATCTCGTGTCTGTTGCTCTTCCTGGAGAAGAAGTTCAATTAGAAATGGCACCTTTTATACGTAAGCCCTTAAATCATTATTTGCAGCAACCAACTTTTAATCCACAAGCTAGTGCTGTTGGAGTTATTGTATATCCTGCAGGAAATGATTTAGAGATTATCTTGATACAGCGTCCCAGCTACAACGGTCATCATAGCAATCAAATTGCATTCCCCGGTGGAAAGAAGGAGTCGGTGGATGAATCACTTTATCATACTGCGGTGCGTGAAGTAAATGAGGAAATTGGCATTGGGCTGGAATCGCTTGATTTTATAGGGGAGTTGAGCAAGCTCTACATTCCGGTCAGCAATTTTATGGTATATCCATTTCTGTTTTTTTGTAGTAGCAGACCTCCCGTAACCCCTTTTGCCCAAGAAGTTGAAGATGTGCTATATGTATCCGTTAGAAATGAATTGCTAAATGCCGGTTTAAAAGCAATGGAAAAAGTAAGGCTTACACCTGATTTAATCGGAGAGGTTCCTTGTTATAAAATACAAAACAAGATAGTTTGGGGAGCTACAGCAATGATTCTTCGAGAGGTTGAAGATGTTTTTCAGCGCATGTAGGTAAAGTCTACCAGAAATCTAATTGTTATCTATACACCGGAGGGCAATCCTCACTTGCGTTTCCTAGCAAGTATTTCAGACCAACACGAATTTCCCAAGCTCTGTTTTTAATGTCAAGGGGAGTTGTTTTGTAAGCATTTAAATACATGTCCGGATTGTAATGCACTTCTACAATTGGTTTTATGTTGGAGTACGTAACAAACTCCCACCCTGCACCAAACGATGGACTGAATTGGAAGTTTTTGAAGCTGCTTACTACAGTTGGTGATTGCATTGCTTCTGATAATTTATATTCAATTCGTGGGCCAATAAGCAAATAAGGGATTCCACCAAACAGCTCGTAACGAATTTTTAAATAGTTATTCCAACATACGTATGCTAATTTATTTTTATACGTGGTGCTGTCTGTTTTGTCTTTGCTGCCTTTTTGGTTGTATTGAAATTCCGATTGCCAGCGGATGTATTCACCTCTTCCAAATTCTCCGAATAGTTCTCCATTAAAACCGAAAACAAATTTCTTCTTTTCTATAGCATCCGGGTTTTTGAATTCGAATTTATGTTTGGCAAATGTTACTCCTCCCATAATGCCTATTCCACGAACGAATTGGGCATTAGTTGATAAGGTAAAGTGTGTAATTAAAACTAGGAACACACCCCTTAGTCCCCTCTCGAGAGGGGAAATGAATGTGCGATATTTTGTGTTTTTTCTCATCTTCAAATTGAAATGCTTTCTGCGCTTGCAGTGTTATTAATTTTCTTCACCAATCCTTGTAATACTTTGCCTGGACCCACTTCGTAAAAATTAGCAGCTCCGTCTGAAATCATTTGTTGCACCGATTGCGTCCAGCGCACAGGTGCTGTTAGTTGTGCAATTAAATTTGTTTTTATTTCATCCGGATTACTCACTGCATTGGCTGTTACATTTTGATACACCGGACAAATAGGAGTATTAAATGTAGTAGCATGTATTGCAGCTGCAAGTTCTTGTTTGGCAGGATCCATTAAAGGAGAGTGAAATGCTCCGCCAACAGGCAATACCAGTGCTCTTTTTGCACCAGCTGCCTTTAATTTTTCGCAAGCAATAGTTATGCCTTCTACAGAGCCTGAAATAACAAGTTGTCCGGGGCAATTGTAATTTGCTGCAACTACAATATTTCCTCCGGCAGTAATTTCTGCACAAATAGATTCAACAATTTTATCGTCTAAATTTAATATAGCGGCCATGGAGGATGGTTGCGCTTCGCATGCTTTTTGCATTGCCAATGCACGTTTAGAAACCAGTACTAACGCGTCTTCAAACGACAGGCAATTGTTTGCTACTAAAGCAGAAAATTCTCCCAGCGAGTGTCCTGCTACCATATCTGGTTTAAATTTGTCTCCTGCAACTTTTGCCAACACCACCGAATGCAAGAATATGGCAGGCTGTGTAACTTTTGTTTGTTTTAATTCTTCTTCGGTTCCATTGAACATGATATCGGTAATTCTAAATCCTAAAATAGAATTAGCTTTTTCAAATAATTCTTTGGCTAACGAGTTTGTTTCGTAAAGCTCCTTTCCCATACCTGGAAATTGTGAGCCTTGTCCTGGAAAAATGTATGCGTTCATAAAATAAGTAGTTAGTAATTGGTGTATAGTTCTTAGTGTAGTTTCGATGAAATTAAACTGATAAACTCCTTACGAGTAGTATCTTTCAAAAACTCGCCTGTAAAAGCCGATGTAGTAGTAACAGAATTTTGTTTTTGTACTCCACGCATTTGCATACATAGATGTGCTGCTTCAATTACAACCGCTACCCCAAGCGGATTCAATGTTTCTTGAATACAATCACGTATATCATGTGTCATACGTTCTTGTACCTGCAGTCTGCGTGCAAAAGCATCTACTACGCGCGGTATTTTGCTTAAGCCCACAATGTGCCCGTTGGGAATGTAGGCTATATGAGCTTTCCCAAAGAAAGGCAATAAATGGTGTTCGCACAAAGAATATAATTCAATATCTTTTACAATCACCATTTGTTTGTAGTCGTCTTTAAATAAAGCTGATTTTAAAATTTCTTTTGGATTTAAATCATATCCTTGGGTTAAATATTGAATTGCTTTTGCAGCACGTTCGGGTGTTTTTAAAAGACCTTCCCTAGTAGGGTCTTCACCGGTTTTTAGAATAATATCTTTATAGTATTCTGAAATTTTTTCAGTATTCTCTTTATTGTACTCTTCTGTTTTTTTATAGTTACTCATGCAATTAGTCTATAGTTGTAAAGTTTGAAAGTTTGAAAGTTTAAAGTTTTTTACTATTAAACATTCAACATTAAAAATTTAGCATTATCCATAATATTCTACATAATTATTTTCTGTTTCATACAGCTTTATGCAATGTAGTTGTGCGCCTAGCTTTTGTATTTTTTCATTTAATTGATTCCATATTTCCATTGCCAGTACTTCGGTTGATGTCATTTTTCCTTTCAAAAAATCGACATCCAAATTCAAGTTTTTATGATCAATTTTTTTTAAAATATGTTCCTTTATTAAGCTACTTAAGTCTTTAAGATTAATAATATAGCCTGTTTCCGGGTTTATTTCTCCTTTAACGGTAACAAACAAATTGTAATTATGTCCATGCCAATTAGGATTGGAACATCCTCCAAAAACCTCTACGTTTTTTTCTTCGCTCCAATTGGGGTTGGAAAGTTTGTGGGCAGCATTAAAATGTTCTTTTCGTGTAATGTAAATCATGCTTTAAGATAAATAATTTAAAGTAGATTTAAGAATTATAACTTTAATCGATACTTTTATGTTGTCAAATAGTCGTGTTTCTGCAAAGAGAAAAACAGCAAGGCTTAAACGTATAGTGTAAAAAATTAAAACATCTTTATTTGAAACTGCTTATTGTTGCTGCCACCAAATCGGAGGTTGAAATTTTGGTTTCTCGGTTGAAGTTTATTTCTATAGACACAAATAATGTATCTAGATTTTCTAGTGAGAAATGCATTGTAGACATACTCATAACCTCTGTAGGCATGGTCGCCACAGCATTCGAACTAGGCAGGCGTTTGCAAAATAATATATACGATTTAATTTTGAATGTTGGTATTTGTGGTGCGATAAACAAGCAACTGTCAATAGGTGAAGTCGTAAATGTTACAACCGATTGTATTTATGAACTAGGAGCAGAAGATGGAGATAAATTTTTGAAATTTGAAGAATTGAATTTGCCCGGAAAAAATAAATTCGAAAACATATTGGAAAGTAAAAACGAAATCATTCGTTCTTTAAGAAAGGTTTCCGGAATTACAGTAAATACTGTGCATGGAAACGATACATCTATTTCAAAAATTGAAAGTAGGATAAAGTCTGATGTAGAGACTATGGAAGGAGCAGCTTTTATGTATGCTATGGAAAATCAAGCTACACCTTATTTTCAAATACGAAGTATTTCTAACTATGTGGAGAGAAGAGATAGAAGTAAATGGAATATTCTTTTGGCTATAAAAAATTTGAATGAAGAGTTACTAAATATAATCCACTCACTTTAAACTACCGATACGTGCGATATACATTAGGCTTTAGCCCTTGCCCCAATGATTGTTTTATTTTTGATGCCTTGGTAAATGGTAAGATTGATTTAGAAGGATTGGAGTTTGATGTCGTAATGGAAGATGTAGAGTCTTTGAATACCAAGGCTTTTCAAGGCGAACTCGATATTTCTAAATTAAGCTACCATGCATATATGCATTTGGTAGATAGGTATGCATTACTAAACTCCGGTAGCGCACTAGGTTTTGGCTGTGGACCGTTATTAATTACGCAAGCTCAAAATTTAAAGTTTAAAGTTGAAGAAATGACAGTTGCTATTCCCGGAAAATATACTACTGCCAACTTACTGTTTTCATTAGCCTATCCTGATGCAAAAAACAAAACAGAAATGCTGTTTTCTGATATTGAAAATGCTGTTTTGTCTGGCAAGGTAGCCGCAGGTGTTATTATACACGAAAATAGATTTACCTACGAACAGAAAGGCCTTGTAAAAATAATTGACTTAGGAGAATATTGGGAAACGCTTACGGGTAGTGCAATCCCGTTAGGAGGTATTGTGGTTAATAGAAAAATAGAAAAATCGATTCAACTTAAAATAGATAGATTAATACGTAAAAGTGTTGAGTATGCCTTTGCAAATCCAAGTGCTAGTAGAGAATATGTAAAGAAGCATGCGCAAGAGATGGATGAGTCTGTTATACAGAAGCACATAGATTTGTATGTAAATAAGTATTCTGTTGATTTAGGTATTGATGGTAAGCGCGCTGTGCAAACTCTTTTTGATAAGGCAATTGAAAAAAGAATTATCACTAACTTTAATCAATCAATTTTTTTGTAAATAGATAATTATGATAGTTGTAACAGGCGCTGCAGGTTTTATAGGAAGTTGTTTAATTAGTAAATTAAATCAAGAGGGATATTTTGACATTGTTGCAGTAGATGATTTTTCATCTGAGATGAAACTCCCTAATCTAGAAGGGAAGAGAATATCAAAAAGAATAGAACGCGATAGTTTTGTTTCATGGATAGAAGCTAATCATAAATTCATTCAGTTTGTATTTCATATTGGGGCCCGCACAGATACTACTGAATTCAATAAAGATATTTTCGATAAACTGAATTTGAATTACACCAAAGCTGTTTGGGATAAATGTTGTGAATATGGCCTTCCATTAGTTTATGCGTCTTCTGCGGCAACCTACGGTTTAGGAGAGTTTGGGTATGAAGATAATCATACAATTATTGAGAAGTTAAAACCTTTGAATCCGTATGGAGATTCTAAAAATGATTTTGATAAGTGGGCTGTTAAACAAGCCAAGCAACCTTACTTTTGGGCAGGGTTAAAATTTTTCAATGTGTATGGTCCCAACGAGTATCATAAAGGAAGAATGGCTTCCGTTATATTCCATGCATATCATCAAATTCAGAAAACTGGCAGCATGAAACTGTTCAAGTCGCATAATCCAAACTATAAAGATGGAGAGCAGTTGCGAGATTTTGTGTATGTAAAAGATGTAGTGGAGGTGTGTTATTTTTTGTTTCACCACAGAAAAGATTCCGGAATTTATAATTTAGGCAGTGGTAAGGCTCGGACTTTTTTAGATTTAACAAAAAACACTTTCAAGGCATTAAGCAAGCCCGAAGTAATTGATTTTATTGACACTCCTGTTGATATACGCGATAAATATCAATATTTTACCGAAGCCAATATGAGTAAGCTGAAGTCTATTGGTTACACCAAATCCTTCACGGTATTAGAGGATGGTGTACAAGACTATGTGCAAAATTATTTACTTCCTAACAAGTACTATTAGATTAGATTAACCCAGTTTGGTTCTGTAATCCGAACAGTTCTTAAATCCTTCAGTCTCAATCCTTAGTTTTTAATCCTTCATTCTTAATTCTTAATTTCCTCCACCACACGCTATCCAATTCAACATTTCTAATTCATAATTTCCAATTCACTTTCATTTAACTCGCTCATTATTAAGGAATAAAAAGATTTCAACATTTCGTGGGCAATCATTTAAAAATTTGATAACATACTACTTGTTTTATGTTGCTTTTATAAGCTATCTTTGCCACGCTTTACAAAAAATTAAAAACTTAAAAAAAACAACTATGAAGCGTAAATTACTTTCTTTAGTAGTATTAGCAGGATTGAGCACTGCAGCTTTTGCTCAATGTGATGAATTATTTTTTTCGGAATATGTAGAAGGTTCTGGGAATAGCAAGGCAATGGAAATATATAATCCGACTTCAGGTTCGGTAAATATGGCCAATTATAGAATTGTAAGATATTCAAATGGACAATCTGTTGGTGCTGATAGTTTAGATTTATCTGGAACTCTTGGTGCTCATAGTGTTTATGTAGCAGCCAATGGTCAAACTACTAGCCAAACTAGTTCTCCGGCATGCAGCCCAATTTTGCAAGCATTAGCAGATAAATTAGGAAATGCATACCCAGATCCGTTGTATTTTAATGGCGATGATGCTATGTTGTTGGTGAAAATTTCTCCGTACAAAATTATTGATATTGTTGGTAAAATAGGAGAACAACCTACTGGTGGAGGTTGGGATGATGTTTTTCCTTATAACACAGGAACTGGTGCTTATTTAACTAAAGATCAAACTATGATCAGAAAGTCTTCGGTTACAACAGGTGTAACTACTAATCCTACTGCATTTAATGCATTTGCACAATGGGACACTCTTCCAAGAGATACTTGGTCTCAATTAAAAGGCCACGTTTGTAGCTGTGGTAACACAGGTCTTAGCGAAATTACATCTACTGCAAAAGTATCTGTATATCCTAACCCTACTGCCTCAAAAGTTAATATCGTTGCATCTTCTGACATTAAGTCAATTGAAGTATACGATGCTTTAGGAAGTTTAGTTAATGTTGTTTCTGTTGCAGATAATTCATCTAAAGTTCAAGTAGAATTAAACTCTAATTTACCTAAAGGACTTTATTTTGTAAATGTAAAATTTGCAGATAGTTCAGTAAATAACAAGTTAGTGAAAGTAGCTAAGCAATAGTGCTACACAACTAGCTACTTAACTTTTATAACCCATGAATAAAGCAGCTATTCAAGTACGATTTTTATTCCTTACAATTTTTACAATTCTTTGCTTCATTACCCTTCCTGCACAGGAGGGTAATGAAGGTAAAGGAGAAGTTAAAGGAACTATCAAAGATCCTGAAACCGGTGAAACCATCATCGGAGCCAATGTTACCGTTGCCGATGGAAAGGGCACCATTACCGATATCAACGGAAATTATTCTCTAAAATTAGACAAAGGCGAATACACACTTACTATCACTTCTATTGGATATAATCCAATAAAGCAAAAAATTAAAATCTCAGATAAGCCCTTAACGTTTAACTTTTCACTTCAACCACAAGTATATACTACCAAAGAGTTAGAGGTTGTAGCCGATGTGGCAAAAATGCGCGAAACTCCCGTTGCGTTTTCTAACGTATCTGCACAAAAAATTCAAGAGGAACTTGGTAATAGAGATTTACCTATGGTGCTAAATTCAACCCCCGGAGCTTATGCTACAGAGCAGGGTGGAGGTGCAGGCGATGCGCGTATTACTATTCGAGGGTTTGACCAACGAAACGTAGCTGTTATGATTGATGGTGTTCCGGTTAATGATATGGAAAACGGTTGGGTGTATTGGTCCAATTGGGCAGGACTTTCCGATGTAACGCAAAACATGCAAGTACAAAGAGGTTTAGGAGCATCTAAATTAGCAGTAGCTTCTGTTGGTGGTACCATCAATGTAATGACTAGGGGTATTGACCAAAAAAGAGCAATTATTTTAAAACAAGAAGTTGGGAATAATAAGATGCTGAAAACATCCCTTTCTTTTAATTCAGGCTTACTTAAAGGTGGTTGGGGAATTACTGCAGCAGGAGCAAGAACTACAGGTGATGGATGGGCAGATCAAACATGGAATGATCAATGGTCTTATTTCATAAAAATTCAAAAAAGATTAGGGAATCATTTGTTAAGTGCTAGTGCCATAGGTGCTCCGCAGAGCCACGGACAGCGTTCTTTTAAAATGCCAATTCCGATACTAAGTAAAGAATATGCTAAGAAAGCCGGCATGACCGATGCTCAAATAGATTCTGTTTACAGATTCGATTCAAATAAATATACAACTCCTACACAAGGCAATAGAGGTGCTACATTTAACCCTAATTGGGGAATTGTAAATGGAGAATATGTAAGCGAACGAATGAATTATTTCCATAAACCCCAATTCAATCTTTCGCATTCTTGGAATGTAACTCCTAAGTTGTATTTATCAAATATTGCTTATTTGTCAGTTGGTAAAGGTGGTGGAACAGGCTATAATACAACATCTGGAGCACCACGTGATAGTAATACCGGTGCTTGGGATATGCAAAAAGTATATGACCAAAATTCTACTGCGATTGATGCATTGTATAGTACCACAGAAAATAAATCATCGCGCATAATTAGAAGCTCTATAAACAACCATTACTGGATAGGTTTACTTTCTACTGCAATATGGACCATTGATACGGCTTTTACTTTTACCGGAGGGCTTGATGCTCGTTATTACCGAGGCATGCACTACCAAGAAGTTTATGATTTATTAGGTGGCGATTATTACAGAGACAATAGCAATAAAAATCAAAAACCAACCGATTTAGAAGCTGCAATGAAAAGAAAGGGAGATAAAATTACTTATCATAACGATGGTATAGTTATTTGGGGTGGTACATTTGTTCAGCTAGAATATACAAAAAACAAATGGAGTGCTTTTTTAACACTTACTGGCTCACAAACAGGATACCAACGTATAGATTATTTTAAGAAAAAAGATTTGGTATTATCAGATACCACCTTTAAGGAAGTGTTAGGTGCTAATGATAGTATTGTTTATAAAGACAAGGTTTATTATAATCATTCTGCAGAAGCTCGAGCTGCAACTACAGACAGGGTTTGGTATTTAGGTTATACGATAAAAGGAGGAAGCAATTACAACATAAACGATCATCACAACGTATTTGCTAATATTGGGTACTTAGAAATGGCTCCACGTTTTAACAATGTGTTTGACAATAACAATAAATTATTCTTGGATGTTGAAAACCAAAAAGTAAAAGCGTTAGAATTTGGTTATGGTTATAGACACCAAAAAGTTTCAATTAACTTTAATGCATACATGACTCATTGGGAAAATAAGCCCCAACAAAACACTCCTACTGTATCTACTCCTGATGGTACTTTTTCTTATAATATAAATGGCTTAACTGCTATACATAAGGGATTGGAGTTGGATGGAATTTATAAAATAACAAGTAAAATTGATGTTGAAGGAGCCATATCTATAGGCGATTGGATTACAGACACCGAGAAAAAAGTTTTCGTGTCAGACGATAATAATATAATTGTTGATTCTGTTGAGTTTAAAGCAAAGGGAGTACATGTAGGTGATGCAGCTCAAATTCAGTATGCAGGTAGCGTACGTTACGAGCCTATTAAAGCTCTATACATTAAAGCTAAATACACCTACTTCGATAAAAATTTTTCTAATTTCGACCCAACAACACTTACCGTTCAAAGTGGTAATGCAAATCGTGAGTCATGGCAAATGCCTGCGTATGGCTTGGTAGATGTTAACTTTGGATACGGGTTTAAATATTGGAAATTAAAGTTTGATTTAAATGGAGGAGTATTTAATGTGTTGAATACAGAATTTATATCCGATGCGCAAAATGGTTTAGGGTTTAATGCTTACACAGCCCAAGTGTTTATGGGACAAGGCAGAAGATTTAACATTGGATTGAAAATTACCTACTAAAATAGGATCAAGTAATTAGCAGAAAGTATATAGAAATAGATTATGATAAAAAAGATAAAAAGTATTTTATTGTTCGGTTGCTCAGCAATGGCAGTAATAGCACAAACCACCTTGCCAACTTCGTGGAATTTTACAAACTTCACATTACCTACAGGTTGGTCTGAGCAAGGTGTTGTTGCTAACAATCCTTATACACAAAGTGTTCCGTCAGCGCCATTTGCGGCTAAGTTCGATAATACAGGGGAGTATTTACAGGTTTATTTTTCAGATGCTCCCGGTGCACTTACCTACCAATTAAAAGGAAACAATACGAGTGGTGCTTTTCAAGGAACTTTTAATGTAGAGGAATCCGTAAATGGTACAAGTTGGACAGTGCTTCGTTCGCATACTGCCCCATCAACAAGTGCATATACGCTTTATACAGACAATCCTAATAGCGCAAGTAGATATATCCGTTTTATTTTTGTTAATAAAGTTTCTGGACATAATATAGGAATAGATGACATTAATTTAGCAATTGCGCCTGCTACACCAGCGCAAGAAATAAATGTAAAATACAACAACTTAAAAGTAGCCAATGGCTCAACTATTTATTTGCCGGGAATGGTGGGTATGACAATGCCGCATGCATTACTAGTAGAAAATTTGGGAACAGCTACTACTTTGTCTATTTCCTCCACAGCTATTAGCGGAACTAATCAGAGTGATTTTACTATTACAAGCGCACCATCTGCTGTTACAGCATTATCAACAGGAACAATAAATATTGATTTTACTCCTCCTGTTTCCGGTACACGATTGGCAACATTAACTATTTCAAATAACGATGCTGATGAAAGTAGCTATGTTGTTTATTTGTATGGTATTGGTGGTAATTTCGCATCACAACCAACATCTCCTGCAGCTTTTACGGTAGTAGATAATAAGTCATACAGAATAAAAGCAAAGTTTAATCACTCAAATCCAAAGCCTGATGCAGGGTATATAGTTTTAGTGAAAAAAGGTTCTGCTGTTACTGATGTTCCTACAGACGGTGCTAATTATGGAGTAGGGGATAATGTAGGAGTATCTAAAGTGTGTTACGTAGGTTTAGATTCCGCATTTTATTTAAAGAATACACTTGCAAACACAAATTATCACTTTGCAGTTTATGCCTTTAATGGAGGAAGTTCTTATACCAAGTACAGTGCCTCTCCGCTTCAAAATGCTACCACTTCCGTTGCTAAGACAATGGTAAATGCAAATTATTACAATGGGGTATCTGTTTCAAATGCGAATTTCCTTACAACATTAAGTTCTGTGATCAACCCACACACTTCTTATTTTTATGGTAATTATGCACCAACAATATTAAATAATTTTGAAGCGCAGGATACTGCAAATGGTCAAAAATATGTTACTTGTGTGTATAGCGGAGATGTGTATGTTTATACTCCACCGTTTAGTTGGACAACCTCTGATTATAGCCGTGAACATACGTATTGCCACAACTGGATGCCTACTAACCCGGCAGATCAACCGGTAGAGCTTCCTGAATACAACGACCAACATCACTTGTTTCCTACAGAATTTACCAATGCAAATCAAATACGGCTAAACTATCCTTTAGGGGAGGTTGTTGGAACTCCGCTTTCTACCTTTAAAGGCTGTAAGCTTGGGTTTGATGTTTATGGAAAAAAAGTTTTTGAACCAAAAGACTCCCACAAAGGTGATGCTGCAAGAGCGTTGATGTATATGGCTGTTTGCTACAACGGTGTAAGTGGCAATAACTGGAAGTTCCCAAATCCAATAAGCGGTACAATTCCTTATGGTCAAAATCAAGATGTGTTGAAAAAGTGGCACTACCAAGATTTACCAGATTCTTGGGAAATTTCAAGAAATGATTATTTAGATTCATTGCAAGGAAATAGAAATCCATTTATTGATAGTGTTCATTTTGCTTGTTATATTGATTTTTATACGATGACAAAAATTTCTTCTCCCTCTTTACCATGTAATACATGGAACAGCATAGTAGAGCAAGAAAATGCAGTTGATTTTATGTTGTATCCAAATCCATCTCAAGATGGTAAGTTTACATTTGTTGCATTGGGTATAAAGGAGAATATGCAGATAAGCGTTTCTGATATTTCCGGTAGAATTATTTGGAGTACTCAGATTGACAAATCGACTAATATGACTCAAGCAATTGATTTGTCTAATGCATCCAAAGGGGTATATGTTGTTAAAGTAGATAATGGAAACATACAGGCAACTCAAAAACTAATTATTGAATAAAAAATAAGTGAATAAAAAAAAGCCTCGCACTTGCGGGGCTTTTTTGTTAAAATATAGATGTATGAAAAATAATAAAAAGTCCTTGTGCGTGTTTTCCCCTCTTGAGAAGGGTCCCGATAGCTATCGGGAAAGGGGTGTGTTTTTCGATATGAAAAAATCAGGTTTACTCTTTAGTGTATTATGTACACTAACCATTTTCGCTCAGCAAAAACAACCCGTTCAACCTACAAAGAATACTGCACCGAAATTGGTTGTTGGCATTGTAGTAGATCAAATGCGTTACGATTACATCTATCGCTTTTGGGATAAATACCAGCAAGGCGGATTTAGGCGTTTGGTAAACGAAGGTTTTTTTTGTAAGAATACCAATTACAATTATGTTCCAACTTACACAGGTCCTGGGCATGCATCAATTTTTACCGGTACAACACCTTTAATTCATGGTATTATTGCTAACGATTGGTATAACCGCAAAACAGGAACAACTATTTATTGCGCAGAAGATAAATCTCAATCAACGGTTGGCAGCACTACCAAAGCAGGACAGATGTCGCCACGAAACATGCTCTCTACAAGCGTTTGCGACCAACTTAAATTACATACCAACAAGAAATCGAAGGTAATTGGTATTGCACTTAAAGATAGAGGTGCAATAATGCCAGCGGGGCACATGGCAGATGCCGCCTACTGGTTTGATTTGGATGCAGGCAATTGGATTACCAGCTCTTACTACCGAAGCGAGTTGCCAAAATGGACACAAACCTTTAATGAGAATAAAGTATATGAAAAGTATCTAAACAAGCCGTGGACAACGTTATTGCCAATTGAGCAATACACGGAGAGCGCAGCCGATGATAATTTGTACGAAGGTTCTTTAAAGTCGGGCGTGAAACCGGTGTTCCCATATGATTTACCAGCGCTTTATAAAGACAAGGGGGTTAAAATTATTCGCACTACACCATTTGGAAATTCACTCACAAAGGATTTTGCGATAGAAGCTATTAAAGCAGAACAGCTTGGTAAATCGACCAATACAGATTTTTTAACACTTAGTTTCTCTTCTACCGATTATATTGGCCATACTTTTGGTCCACAATCTATTGAGTTGGAAGACTGTTATTTACGCTTAGATAGAGACATTGCAGAGTTTTTGAAATTTATTGATATGTGGGTAGGTAAACAAAACGCACTTATTTTTTTAACAGCCGATCACGGTGCTGTTGATGTTCCTGCTTATCTAATCGACAACAAGATACCTGCAGGATACTTCGATGACAAGGCTTTTGCGAAACAAGTTACATCTGCACTGCTACAAAAGTTTGGCGATACATTATTACTCGAATACATAAATCAACAAGTGTATTTAGATAATGCAAAAATAAAAGCCAAGAATATTGATATTGAAAAAGTGTACGAAACTATTGCATCTATTGCCTATTCAATGGATGGTGTAGCATCGGTAATTACTGCAAAAACGATACTTACAACCAGTTTTACGGATGGCATCACAAAAAAAATTCAAAATGGATTTAATGCACAACGATCCGGTGATATGATTATCACGTTTAATCCCGGATGGACGGAATACCAACATACCGGTACTACACATGGTTCTGCTTATAATTACGATACACACGTTCCTTTAATTTGGTACGGAGGAGCAATAAAATCAGGCAGTACAAATGAAGCTGTAAATATTACGGATATAGCACCAACACTTTCCAATATTTTGAACATCCCTTATCCAAATGGATGTACAGGAAAAGTGATAACCGGAGTTATAAAATAATATTATCTATAAGGCGTACATTGCCTAGTTTTACTGCAGTACAAACCACCACACGTTTGTTTTTTTCTTTCGAAAAAACAGGTAGTAGTGTTTCGCTATCAACAACCTCTAAATATTCCGGACTAAAAAGAGGCTCTGCACTTAATTCTTGCAAGGCTCTCGCGCATAATTCTTGTAGTGTAAATGTATTGATGTCTTTTTTTAGTTGAGTAAGCACTTGGTAAATTTTTGGAGCAAGTGCTCTCTCTTGTTGTGTAAGCAATGTGTTTCGAGAGCTCATGGCCAAGCCGTCCGTTTCACGCAGTGTTGGGCAGCCTATAATTTGAATTGGTAAGTTGGCTTGCTTTGTAATATGTTTGATAATCGCCAATTGTTGAAAATCTTTTTCCCCAAAAAAAGCTTTGTCGGGCAATACAGTTTCAAAAAGCTTTGTTACAATTTGTGCTACACCGTTAAAATGTCCAGGTCTGTGAGCGCCTTCCATTCGGGTGTCTAGTCCTGCTAAATCAAAAAAACGAATATCTTTTTCCGGATACATTTCTTGTTCAGTAGGTGTAAATACGATAGAGCATCCGGCCAATTCCAACATGCGTAAATCATTATCAACAGTTCTTGGATACCGTGTATAATCGTTCTTGTCGTTAAATTGGGTAGGGTTTACAAATATACTGCTTACTACAATGTCGCATTCTTTTTTAGCAGCTTCAATTAAAGATATGTGTCCCTTGTGCAATGCACCCATGGTTGGGACAAAGCCAACCGTGTTGCCGCTTTTTTTAAGCTGTTCAATATAGGCCTGAATGGCTATTTTTTTATCAAAAACCTGCATTTCGTCTATTTAATTCATTATCAGCGCATTGCATACTATTGGCATTAATAAACTTGAATTTCACCGAAAAAATAACTATCTTTGTGTAAAATTTTGAGGGATTTATCTGATATGATAGGGAACAAAAACATCTACACCAAAATACATTTTACCTCAAATCAATTCCTTTGTCTTTTCTGTCAAATTAACACTGTAATTAAGTAAAAAAAAATCATACATGAAAAAAAAGGCTAGAGTTTTATTTGTATCGCAAGAAATTACCCCGTATTTGGATTCAACCCCGATGGGAACAATTTCTCGTTATTTGCCTCAAGGTATTCAGGAAAAAGGGCGAGAGATTCGTGCATTTATGCCTAGATATGGTTTGGTAAATGAGCGAAGAAATCAATTACACGAAGTAATTCGCTTATCCGGGATGAATTTAGTAATAAACGACATGGATCATCCGTTAATTATTAAAGTAGCCTCTATACAAGCCGCCCGAATGCAAGTTTATTTCATAGATAATGATGATTATTTTGGGCGTAAAGCTACGCTAACCGACAAGAAAGGCGCTGCTTTTCCGGATAATGATGAACGTTCTATCTTTTTTTGCAGAGGGGTGATTGAAACCGTTAAAAAGCTTGGATGGTCTCCAGACATTATCCATTGCCACGGTTGGTTTACTGGATTGGTGCCGTTGTATATTAAAAAATCGTTCCGTGATAATCCGTTGTTTGCCGATACAAAAATTATCTATTCGGTATATGACGATGATTTCACAACATCTCTACATAAGGACCATGCTAAAAAAGTATTGTTTGATGGTGTAGATAAGAAAGATGTTAAAACATTGGAAGCCCCATCATTCTTGAATGTTACCAAACATGCTATTGAGTGGGCTGATGGAGTAGTAAGAGGTAGTCAAAAAATAAATCCGGAAGTAGAAAAGTATTTGAAAAAATGCGGAAAGCCGGTGTTGGATTTTCATGATACCGATACTTATGTAGATGCATACAATGATTTTTATTCTGAAATATTAGAAGCAGAGCCTGTTTTGGCGTAGTTGAGTATTTATGATTTATAATAAACGTATTGTGTATTCTGATAAAAAAAACTTGCCCCGTATTTTCGGGGCTAAGTTTTTTTATTTCTTATTGGTAATAGCTTTTGCTTCTTGTAAAGACGAATCAAGTATTTTGGGATTGGATGTTCAACCGGAGGGCGATCAATTAAATGTTGCCATAGTTGATACAACAACACTAATAACGTACACAGAAAAATTAGATTCTATAAGCAGTAGTTCTGTTCCCTACAATTTATTAGGCGTTTATAACGACCCTGCCTTTGGGACAAGTAAAGCCTCATTTGCAATTCAATTTCAATATGCCGGAGCAAATCCCGATTTTGGTACAAATCCGGTACTTGATTCAGCGGTACTCTGTCTTACTTACGATACCGCAATTTTAGGCAATCTTTCTGCTCAACACACGCTGCAGGTGTATGAATTGCAGCAACGTATTTATGCGAATCAAACATATTATTCTAATCAAAATTTTGCAGTAAACTCAACCGATTTAGCAAACGCAACTACCTTTTCGCCCAAGCCGTTGGATAGTATAGCAGGGTGGTGGAGTACTGCCAAAGAAGCACCACATTTGCGCGTTAAATTGAGCAATACATTCGGACAAAATTTTCTTGGAAATTCTTCGCAGATGTCTGATACCGCAGCCTTTTTCAACTTTTTCAAAGGGTTGCAAATTAAAACATCGGATAATCCATCTTCCGGAAATGGTGCTGTCATGAGCTTTTTTACAAACAGTTCCACCACAAGAATAATGCTGTATTATCATAACGATACACAAGATTCCCTCTTGTTTAATTTGCCGTTTGATGCAAAAACATGTGCCAGAGTAAATCATTTTGAGAATGATTATTCTTCCACTGCAATTCTTAATCAATTAAGCGATTCTACACTTGGACAAAATTTGTGTTACATACAAGCCGGTTCTGGCTTAAGAGTTCGAATCAGACAGCCTTATCTAAGAAATCTTGTTAATACAACAAATTTGGCCATAAACAAAGCGGAATTAATTGTGAAATTAGATCCTTCCTTTGCCAATCGACCACCTAGAAAATTAAATATTTTCGTGGCAGACTCTATAGGTCAGAAATTTGCTATGATAGATCAAGAATACTTTATAGGCAGTTCGCTTACAGGATTGTATTTGTCTTCACAAAAAGAATATAGATTTAATATTACAAGGCACATTCAATTTTTGTTGGATAATCCAACTGTGCGAGATTATGGATATGTTTTTACGCCACAACTACCGGAATCTACTGTAAATAGAGTGGTTATCGGTGGTGGCACTAATGCGAATTATAAATTGAAATTGATACTAACTTTTACAGAATTAAAATAAATAGTTAAAACCATGTGCGGAATTGTAGCATACATAGGAAAAAAGGAAGCATACCCAATATTGATAAAAGGCTTGCATAGACTTGAATACAGAGGTTATGACAGTGCAGGCATAGCCTTATTAAACAAAACATTAAATGTTTTTAAATGCAAAGGGAAGGTTGCAGATTTGGAAGCATTTTGTGTGAAAAAAGATATTTCCGGAACTATCGGGATAGGGCATACACGTTGGGCCACGCATGGCGAACCCAATGACGTGAATGCGCATCCGCATTATTCAGAAAGCAAGAATATGGTTATGATTCACAATGGAATAATTGAGAATTATGCAACCATCAAAGAGGAATTAAAAAAACGAGGACACACTTTTTTAAGCGACACCGATACAGAAGTGTTAATTCATTTAATAGAAGATATTCAAGCAAAAGAAAATTTGAGTTTGTTTGAAGCCGTTAGGATTGCCTTGAATGAGGTTGTTGGAGCTTACGCTATTGTAGTAATGGCAAAAGACAATGCAAACGAATTAATTGCTGCAAAAAAAGGAAGTCCTTTGGTTATTGGAGTAGGGGAAAGCGAATTTTTTGTTGCCTCAGATGCTACGCCAATTGTGGAGTACACAAAGAATGTGGTTTATTTAGAAGACGAGGAAATAGCATTAATTCCGAGAAATGGAGATTTGAAAATAAGAACCATAAAGAATAAAGTAAAAACACCTTATGTACATGAGTTAGAAGTACAACTCGAAGCCATAGAAAAGGGTGGCTTTCCTCACTTTATGTTAAAGGAGATATACGAGCAGCCCCGTTCTATTAAAGATAGCATGAGAGGGAGATTGAGCTCTCAGC